>JAWSUP010000088.1:0-12915 GCA_033549405.1 Bacillota bacterium
CGCACATTTGATGCTCCAGGCATGACCTTCACATTCAGACCATGCGACATAGACAGCAGTATCACCGGCGCAGACCGCCGGTCTGCCGGCGCCCTTGCCGACATGCTCCAGGCTGAACGCTCTGGACTGGTCTGAGCCATCGAGCCGAAACAGTTCAATGCCGGCATGCTCGCCGTTTTCATTGCGAACAGCGCACCAGGTGCTCCCTCCGGAATCTGCAGCTGAACTGACGTGTCGTTCGAAAGTGGTTATCGTGCCTTCAGGGAAATGAAACGGATTGAGACGATTTTCCGTCTTTTCAGTAAACATGGGCAGGCAAGATTGATGACTCTTATCCATTTGTTCTCACTCTCCTTATACGCACCAGGTAATCAACCTTCTGTTGCTATCCTTTTTAATGAACCAACCATCATATCCTTGACAAAACGCTTATCCGGTCTGGTTTTAAGCCTGGTAGTGAATGTAAATCGGACTGGACCAGGCCATATGCCCATTTCTCTGCGTCACTTTGACCCAATAGGGATTGACACCGCATTTGATCTCTGGGTCAGTGAACGTCATATTGACCTGTTCGGCATTATCCAGTGTGGCAAAACCGATACAAACTTTCTGATTGACACCTCCTGCAGCAATGGTCTGATCACTATTGATCAGATCCTGAATACGAACTGTGAAGCTGACTGGCTGTGATGAAAAAGCCAGGAATGTGTTTTCCTGCCAGTCCAGGTCAAATTCAATACCGTCAATATCCCCGGATGTGCTGGAGATCCACTTGAGATCCTGCCCTGAAAGCTGGCAGGCCATTTCATCCGGCTGATTGAAGGCAAAGTTTTGCACGTTTTTGATCTTCCCGTTCCGGATGCTGAGGCTGCCGTTCCAGTTGACTTTTTTGGCCCGGCTTTTGACCCGGACACCGCTCCAGACGATTCTCAGCCGGTTCCTGTTCCGGGCAAGGGTGTCGCTGTAGCGGGCGACAACATCCAGACCGCGCTTGATTTCTACATCCAGAATCTCATCCGTTCCCAGAACTTCTACCTGCAGTTTTGGCTGTTTCTGCACGACAAACTCGTCACCCATCCTGTATGGGCCACATCTGACATTGAGATAAATCCTCTCACCTGTCGTTCCGTAGGTATGCCGGTTCCGGAAAGCCTGCCACAGGCTCTCCCGGGTCAATTCGTCTGCAAAAACACCTGTATACCCGCCAATGACATCAAACGAGACAAATCCGCGCGATGTCTTGCGTGTCGGATAGGAGAGTCCCGGACGGCACGTATGGTCGTCGCTGGCTGCCAGGATTCCCGGTTTCAGGCACCGCGCAATGGCTTCTTCGACAAACCACTCGAATGTGCCGTGATGGGAATGGATTTCCATCAGATGAATGAATCGCTCATCGTAGAAATCAATATTTGCGTACCGGCCGCCGACATGAGGTACAGCCATGACATCATCACGCCCGGCAAACTCTTTGAAAAGCTCGGATATCGGGCTTCGGTCTGATCCGTCCCGTTGATCCATGTCGATCTGCCAGTGATAACTACGGTGGATCGGCTGGTCATCATACAGATAATAAATGTTGTGATCACCGCCGACAGGTGTTGTGCCAGACCATTCGTAGCCTGGAAACGTGACAAACCGTCCCGGTTCATGGTATTTTCTGACACTTGCATTCAGTGCTTGCCAGGTTTCATCAGTCACCTGAAAATCATTACCCTGCCAACCGCAAAAATCCATGTGCGATTTGTCTCTGGCGAATGCAAAATAGAGATCAGGTGTTCCTGTACCGACCGTTTCCTTTGTCTGGCCGTGCATATCTCCCCAGAACAGACTGTGGTCTGCTTTTTCCCGGCCACATTTCACCGGATTGCTTTTTCCGGAAACAAATCCCGAATCGTCCCGGCAGATAAATGTGAAACAACCTTCCTGATCCAGACATATGCCGTTACATATACCGATACCTTCTGTCAGGCGGACTCGGCCGATTTCTGCTGATCCCTGCCATAAAGTCGCAGAGCTGTTGCATGTGACGGCAATGTTGCCAAAACTGTCGATAGCCCTGACAAACAGCGAAAAGGATTCCTTTTTTACAACAAGTGAAGGCGCAACGATCTGCAGGCTTTGCGCAGTACCGCCGATAATCTCCAGCACCGGCTGTATTTCCAGATCATAGAAATTGCCGCTGCCGGCACAGTCGACCAACACGCGGAACAGATGCTCCTTTTCAGCAAAGGTCTGCAGCCGATAACCCATACCCTGGCCATCGGGATTGCCAAAACGAATGAATACCTTGTCTCCTTTACAAAGTGAACCGTCGGTAATCCGGATACTGATGCAACTTTTCCAGGGGCGGATATAGCGGTCGGCAATATAGTTTGCTTTCAGGATGACCGCCTTGCTGTCCGTCCAGACAGAGACATACCCGGGAGCCAACGGGTTTTCGAACTGGGGAATGTCTGAATCGCAGACATCGCGCCGGGCTATGAGGATTTCACCGCTGTCGTCTACACCAAATTCCCCGGTCTCATATTCGATTGCAAAGCTGGTATGCGCTCCCGCAAATACCTGTTTCAAGTCTATTTTCGCTTGACCTGTTCCGATCATTGCCGTTATCCTCCTGATATTATTTGTTGCCGATTCATCCTGTAACATATGCTGTTTAATGTTACTCTGCAGCAGTAATTTCGCCTTTACCTCGAATTTGCCGTATTTACAAGCCTATAACTGCAATTATGCCATACTAATCCCGCATAATCGACAACACCCGCCTGGCAAAATGATTGTTCCGCATGCTGTCACTTGTTGCTTTTTATGATAATATTAACAGAGACAGCGCGGGTCCTGAAGTTCCAGCGGCAGCATTATGGGACCTTTAACAAATGGCTGTGAAACACCTGATAATTATGTGCTTTCGGGCTTAGCATCGAAAGTGCTCATGTGTAACAGGATGTGTAGGCTTAACTCACAGGAGGGGTTATTTATATGAAACACTTGACAGATATCTTGAGTATTTCCCGGACAGATGACTTTGTTCGATTTGACCGGATATTCGGATTTGTTCTTGCCCGTGATTCCAATCCTCGGGCAGAAGGCGGAATGATCCGGCTTTGGGCGGATGATCGGGTCACGAACACGGACTATATTCCCGGCGAATTGGCCTTAAAAGACGACTCTCTTGCCGTGGTCTGGCATGCGAATGAGCTGGATATCAAGACAACAGTGGCGTATGATCCGGTCAGCAGTGTGCTGGTCTGGAAGACAGCTATTGTCAATACCTCAAAGAAGGCGGTCACGATTCGCCGCGCTGCAAGCCGGTTCGCTTTCCCGGAAGGCGACGGATGGTCTCTTTATACTCAGGAGGCCGGGTGGTCAAGGGAAAATCGTGGCAGTTGGACGCGTTTTGGCGCCGGTGAACTGTCCATAGGGAGTGCGTTCGGGCGAACAACCCGGTATTCCGCCCCATTTGCTGTGCTGCGCGACGACGAAAGCGGGATGATGCTATCCGCACATATGCTTCCCAACGGCGACTGGCGCATGGCACTTTCTGCCCACGCAGATGCCGACGCTGTTCTGACACTCGGCATGACCGATCAACTGGCCTATCTGCTGGTTCCCGACGCTGCGCTCGAGCTGCCTGAAGTCTGGCTTTTTGAGGCTGAGGGCGTAGATTTCAGCGCCTACAAACTGCACCGGCATTACATCCGGTCGCTTGACCATTCGCCGTTTACAGAACCTCCTGTCGCCTATAACACCTGGTTCTATGAATTTCCAATTTTGAATATCGGACGCCTGAGAGAACAGCTTGTTGCGGCGAAGGAGATTGGTTGCGAAATTTTCGTCATAGATGCGGGATGGTATGGACTTTCAACGGGAGAGGCCTGGAATGATCAGGGAGACTGGCGGGAAAAAACGGAATATGCCTTCCATGGTCAAATGCGTGCATTCGCAGATGAAGTACGTGAGGCCGGCTTGACGTTCGGACTCTGGTGCGAAGCTGAAGCGGTAATGCCCAAGACTCCAGTCTGCAAAGAACATCCGACGTGGTTTGTCTCTAACGGCAAAGGCTATTGCCATTTTGATCTGACTAATCCCGAAGCCTATGCCTATCTGTTCGACCTGATCTGCCATCTGCACGACAGGTATGGTCTGGCCTGGATGAAATTTGATTTCAATGCGGAGCAGTATGCCGGCGCTGATGGGCATTACGCTTATTTGAAACGCTGGTACAACTTGCTGGAAGACGTGCGGAAGAATTATCCCGACTTTTACCTCGAAGGCTGTGCGAGCGGTGCAATGCGCACCGAACTCAGTTCACTCCAGCATTACGATGGATTCTTCCTCTCTGACAATGTGAATCCCTACGATGTTCTGCACATATCAGAAGGCGCTTTCCTCCGGCTGCCACCTGGCTACCTCGAGCGTTGGTGTACAGTTCGCAGCGTATCCGGTGTGCCGGATTATGGGAAGGCGGGACACGAGAGCGCCGCACGCACGCTTGTGCCTGAGGGCGCAGTTTGGGAAAGGTGCGGTACCTGCGACATAAGCTTTCCGCTAACACTTGGTGTCATGGGGATTCTCGCATTTGCCGGCGATATCGCCCACTTTGACCAAGCGCAGAAACAAGCTGCAATAGAAGCTGTCCAGTTCTACAAGCAATACCGCAGGATGCTCCGGTCCGCATGGGCGCTGCTACTCACCAAACCGGCGGCATTTAGCTGCCGAAACCGCTGGAGTGCCATTCAACTGACCGATGGCAATACGAACCTGGTTTATGCCTATCGCACAGCTTCTCGAACGTCACATTTTCTTATCCGGCCGCGACAGCTTGATCCGGATCGGATCTATACCGTGAAAAAGGTCCTGCCAGCCGGGGAAACAATTGGATCCTTCCCCGGCGCTGCCCTGATGAACGATGGTATCATCGTTAGCCATCCTGTCCTTGATTATGCAGCTGTTTATCTAATTGTTTAGAAATAGAAAATCACAAAAGAAATGCGGCAACTATACAAAATATGGAAACCTGCCAGATCAAACCTTTATGCCAGTGCATCGACCAGTTCAATCAATTCACGCCAGTCGCTGATTTGTCTATGATCACATTCGGGGGTATCTATAAGGGAATTCGTGCGATAGGGACATTCCAGCGGACTTGTGAACCAGATCGGGTAGATTCCGACACGGGCAGCGCCCTCAATATCCGCGTGGACATTGTCCCCGCAGAACCAGACTTCATCAGGCGAAAGACCAGCCTTTTTCAAGGCCAGTTCGAACAAGAGCGCATTGGGCTTTCTGATGCCATACTCACTGGATGCCAGAATAAACTCGAAGTGATGATCTGGCAATAGTTTCTCTATTCTGCTGCTCAGTGCCTTTCCGGAAAAACTGATGTTGCTGATCACACCGCTATGAATTTCTTTTGCCTTGATGAAACGCAGCATATCAGCTGCATGTGGCATCAATTCACCGGGTGCAGCTGCATCCCAGAAGACAGTTTCCGCTTCCAGCGGAGACAAGGCAAGCTCAATTTCCAGATATTCATACAGCAGCCGGCTGAATTGATGTTCATGAACCTCCACCCCCATCTGCCGGACTGCCTGAAACTGAGCAAAAAGCTGTTGGGAAAAAGCACTGACTTCGACAGCATTCAGATTATTTTTATTGCTGACAGCATGTTTTAACAACGCTTCACTTCCCAAACCGCTGTCAAAGTACGATTCATAACAGAGTGTATGGCCATAATCGAAAATTATCATTTTTGGATATTTCATATACCATCCCCACCGAATATCAACGTCAGTTCTGATAAGATATGGTCGCCGTTAAAGATCAATCCACCATCTATTCAACGTGTTGCAGTCCAAGTGCCGCTCAAAGTACCGGCCAGGTCGAACGTCCCTTCCAGATGGCTCAGGTCGATCATGCGACCATGCGTCAAGAAGGGATATGTGACTGCCTGGCCATTGTCGTTGACCCCATGGGCGTAGAAAACCAGGCTGCCCTGGCGCATAGCCAGGCTGATCGACGAAATTTCTCCAGTACCTTCCAGATAACCGGTATTAGAACCGGTGAACGTCATCGGGCCCTGATAAAGCAGGTCTTCTTCGTCGCTGCGGGTTAAATGCGTCGTATACTCCATGGTTGTACCGACGAAGGTGAACGAATCGACGACCGATTCATCGATCGGTCCGAGCTCGAGCGCTTCGGCCAGCGGCGCGAGGATCACCCGGATGATGCCTTTCATGATCATCACGATCATTTGGCGGAAGAAACTGTTCTCCTCCTGAACCGTCAACTGGATATTCCAGGCTCCGGACAGATCGCCAAACAAAGCCGACACATCGAGCGTATCTTCGGCACGCACAATCTTGCGCTTTCGGTCGATCAGGCGCACCTTCACGGTGTACTCTTTCTCTTGTTCATAGACATGCGTCAGTGTTGTCCGCCTCGTGCGCAGCGGTTGATATGAATCAAGGTCTTCCGCATCCTCGTCGCCGAACGTCCATTCCAGTTCGTATCGTTCCGGCGGATCTTCGATCTCCGCCGAAAATGTCACCTTTTCACCGGGCATGATCGTGGTACGATCAGCAGTCAGTCGGATTGACGGTTCGTTCTGGGCGAACACATATGGATCGCTCTGAATCGTGCGCGCGCCGGCTGCGACGACAATGAAGACTGCGTCATCCATCTCGACCGTATAATCGACTGCTGGTCCGGACAATTTCAAGCGGTCTGGCGCACCAAGCGGCATGAGCAGCTGCGGCCGGCCAGCGCTCATTTCACCGCTTACCGGATCCTGGCAGGCAGCAACGCTGCCGTCGACGAATTCGATATCGCTGATTTTTGTCTTGCGCCCGTTCCGGATACGCCATAATTCGCCTGGCCCGCTGTAGCGGATCTCCAGACCCATGGCACGCCACTGCGGGTCGTTGCCGATCATGTGGTTCAGGTCGATATATACCGTGAACTGGCGCAGGTCATCTGCACCGGCTTCTTTAGCCTGGCTGAGCAGATCAGCATCGGGCGCAGTCTCTTCGACATCCTGATACAGCGCCAGCGTGGGCAAAAACAAATCAATGGTACGGGAGCAGGCGGCTACAGCCAGGGGCAGGAGTACCTCACCCTGCCGGATAGCGAAATCCTGCGTGATCTCATAGGAATCCCAGAAAATGCCCGGCAACTTGCGCACCATCGGCACAGGTTCGCGTCCGAACTGGGCATACCAGGTCAAGTAGCCATTCAGGTTTTCTGGTTTGAGCGATGACAGAGTTGGTGATGCATAGGGCTGTTCGCCATTGGCAGGGCTGATGCCGAGTTTAGGGTCGGTGATGGTGTCTGATGAGAAAAAGTGGCTGTTTGTCCAAAACGCCAGTGAAATCATCAGTTCCTCGACGGTGTTGCCGAGTGCGGCTATACTTTGCCCGTCCGACCGGGGAAAGCTGGTCAGAATGGTGGCCAGGCTACCGGTGATAGCCTGTTCGGTGATTTCGGTTCGCGGATGAGAATCGTTGCGCACGTGAGCCGGCTGCGTCATGTCTGCGACAAGGTGCATCACTTCACCCATACCGCGCATAGCCTTGCCGAGGTACATGCTGCGCATCTCTTCCAGATCGGCCGGGGTGCCGGCAAAATCACGAAAATCGCCGTTGGCGGGGATGCTGCCGATACTGGCTGTATAGGGGATCTCCATGCTGGCTTTGTAATTCATCATCGCGGCTGTCAGGCAATAGGGGTTGTCCATACGGTACAACGCCCACTGAGTCGCCGGGATCGCCTCGTAAGCCATGCCATGGGCCGAACTCTGGTCGGTCAGTTCATGAACGCCCGACAAAGCGAGTGGGTCGTAGAAGTGTTTCATGGAAACATAGATGTTCGGCTCATCGGCGGAAAACCCGCCGTGTACGATATGTTCTTGTACCGGCGAATTGAGCCAGATCTGATCATAGGTCAGCGAAAACTTGCCCGTCGTCGTCACAACCGGCGCTGTGCAGAAGTAATCGGTCTCAAAATGCGCGTTGTGATATTTATCTCCTTTGCCCATGCCGCTGGTAAACAGGTTCAAGGCTTCCAGGTTGATCGCCTGGTGAGCCGGCTGTTCCCACCCCCGGACAACACCAGTTGAGGTGATAAGTATGGCAACCACCAACAAGGGGGTCAGCAAGCGTTTCACGAATCGATCACCCACCTGTCTTCATAGAGGATCAAGGTTACAGTCACGTCCTGCAAGGCGGACATTTCATCTTCGAGCGCCATGGGTGGCATTTTGACCGTTATCTGGGCCATCCGGGACGATTCGTAATTTCCATTGTCGCTGCTGAGAAAAGTCACTTCGATTGAACGCAGTGCTGTCGCAAGCTCGGAAACGCGGCCCGGGTGCCGGTCGAATTGTTCGCGGTACGTGGTGTGACGGTCGGGGTGAATCCAGGCCAGGGCTTTCTCCAGGTTGCCATCGTCGAGTTGATCAGCCAGGTCGGCCATGTCAGCAGTAATCGCAGAGCGGACTTGAGGCATATCCTGTTGACGCTGCCAGCCGGATGAGGCTTGCCTGACCTGGAGATTGCGCCAGGTTCCGGTCATGCGTCCGACCTGCCAGATGCCCAGTCCCGTGACAGCGAGCAGGACAACCAGTACGACGAATCGTGTTGCCAGGCGGCGCTTGCGCGACACCGGCTTGCGTCCCCTTTTTCCTTTATCAGCCATGGCTGTGTGGCTGGCATGGATCTGCGCCCAGCCACAGCGATGGCAGAATATGGCTTGCGCAGATAGCATTTGTCCACATTGGCGACAATACATGTGCGTCCTCCTGACTTAAGATTGCCTTTAAAAATATCTTCAAATGGTACCATTCAAAAATATTATAACAGAAGGGAAACACTTGAAATACAGTAAATTAGCAAAAACAGTCTGAAAGTAGGATCTGAAAAGATCACACCGTTGCAGGTAATCATCAAGTCATATTGCATCATACTTATCCGTTCAATCTGCTCTGTCAACCTTGAGTTTTTCAAAAAATACCCAATCTGATCTGTTGAACAGTCAATTGGTACGATAGGTGTCAATCTGGAGATGGGTGAGCTTATCAAGAAAATACCGTAACATTTGTTTGTATATTGGACATATTATAATGGTAATATATATATGCATAATTAGTCAAACGGCTAGACGATGTGATCAGTATTGATAGGCTTAAGATGGATACTAGCATCTCAATTTTATTAGCACATTGAAGCCACATTAGAATGGGAGGAATACATTATGTTATATGAGATCGTACATCATTTTCCACAGGATATGATTTTCAAAGAGGATGGACCATTTATCTCGCTTTTTCAAACTACCCACAGGTCTTTTCCAGATAATAAACAAGACCCTATTGTATTTAAAAATTTACTTCGTGAGATTTTAAATTCATTAAGTCAGAAAATGAGCGTTGAATTTATTGATGAAATCATGAAACCATTTTATGAACTCAAAGAAGATAAGGAATTTTGGAATAATACTTCCGACGGGATAGCGGTCCTTGCAAGCCAAAATAAGTGTATCGTCTATATGCTTAACAATCCAGTTAAGGAACTCGCCGTGGTAGCCAATAGCTTTCATATAAAACCGCTTTTGCAAGCTTTTCAATCCATGGAGAATTACCAGTTGTTGGGCTTGAGCCGGGAGAATTTTACACTTTATCAAGGTAATCGATATGGCTTTCACGAGATTATGATCGATCCAGATACGCCAAGGACCATGCAAGATGTACTAGGAGACCAAATATCAGATTCATATCTATCCCATGGATCTTATGCCGGTTCAGGCGGTCCCACGATGTACCATGGACATGGCGATGTAAAAGAAGAAATTGATAAAGACACCGAAAAGTATTTCAGGTATGTGGATTCATTTGTTTTAGAACACTACTCAAAACCGTCAAAGCTGCCGCTGATTTTAGTTTCACTTAAGGAGTACCATTCCGAATTCAAGAAATTGAGTGATAATCCCTATTTGCTTGAAGAGAATATCAGCAAATCTATTGATTCTATAGATTTAGAAGAGTTACATGAAAAAACTCGAGTGATTATTGAAAAGATCAATATGGAAAGGACGCAAAAACTGGCTGAATCATTTGCAAAGGCTGAATCTGAGTCTTTGGGATCATCAGATTTAACACAAGTTGCTAGAGCCGCATATGAAAATCGAGTAGAAACAATGCTAATAGAAGAAGACAAAATTGTGCCGGGAAAAATCGACAGTAAAACCGGGAAAGTTAAATTTGGCGTTTTAGATATTCCCGATTACGATGATATCCTGGATGATTTAGCTGAGTTAGTTTTACTAGGTGGTGGTGCAGTATTTGTCCTGCCAAAAGACAAGATACCCAGCACCACAGGAATAGCCGCCATTTATAGATACTGATGCGTTGCAGAAGCTGTCTGGACTTGATTTGCAGGTTCCAATATAACCGTTAAGGAGGATAATTTTATGGGTAAATCTGTTGGCATTGACTTAGGCACGACAAATTCCGTTGTATCTGTCATGGAAGGTGGAAAACCAGTTGTCATCGTAAATGCAGAAGGTGGCAGAACGACTCCGTCTGTTGTTGCGTTCACCAGTAAGATGGAACGAATCGTCGGCCAGGTGGCCAGGCGCCAGGCTGCCTTAAATCCTGAAAGAACCTTGTATTCGGTTAAACGCTTTATTGGACGGCGTTTCTCCGAAGTTACCGATGAGAAAAAACTTGTCCCGTACAAAGTGGTGCAGGGTCCCAATGACACGGTGAGATTTGATATTGACGGCAAACTCTACGCACCAGAAGAAATCGCATCAGCGATCATAAAACGACTGGTTGAAGACGCTTCAAAATACTTGGGTGAAAAAATCACCGACGCGATCATCACGGTGCCGGCCTATTTTAACGATGCCCAACGTCAGGCAACCAAAGATGCAGGCAAAATCGCCGGGCTGAATGTCCTGCGGATCATCAATGAACCAACAGCCGCCGCTTTAGCCTATGGTCTGGACAAGAAGAAGAACGAAACCATACTGGTCTTTGATTTGGGCGGTGGCACATTTGATGTCTCCATTCTGGATGTCGGTGATGGTGTCTTTGAGGTCAAGGCAACCAATGGCGATACCCACCTGGGCGGTGACAACTTTGATAAAGCCATTGTCGACTGGCTTGCTGAAGAATTCAAGAAAGATTACGGAATTGATTTACGTAAGGACAAACAAGCATTACAACGCTTGACCGAAGCAGCCGAAAAGGCCAAGATCGATCTTTCTGGCATCATGGAAACACAAATCAATCTGCCGTTTGTTACTGCCGATGCCAACGGCCCAAAACATCTGGACATCAAACTGACGCGGGCAAAGTTCGACGACTTGACCCATAGTCTGGTTGAAAGATGCCGTCAACCGGTTATTTCAGCTCTGTCTGACGCTAAGATTACCGCGAGCGATATAGATGAAATTATTTTGGTAGGCGGTTCAACGCGTACGCCGTCTGTTCAAAAACTTGTCCGAGAGCTTATGGGCGGACGCGATCCCAACCAAAGCGTTAACCCAGATGAGGTCGTTGCCATAGGTGCAGCCATCCAGGCAGGTGTGTTGGCGGGTGAAGTCAAGGATGTCCTGCTGCTGGACGTGACGCCTCTGTCTATGGGCGTAGAGACAATGGGTGGAATCGTAGCTAAGATTATTGAGAGGAATACGACCATCCCTGTGCGCAGAAGTGAAGTTTTCTCTACGGCAGCAGATAACCAGCCAGCCGTGGATATCAATATATTGCAAGGTGAAAGGGAATTAGCCAAAGATAACCGTTCGCTTGGCCAATTCAAACTGGATGGCATACAGCCGGCCCCCAGAGGAACCGTTCAAATTGAAGTCACCTTCGATATTGACGCAAACGGCATTCTGAAAGTCAGTGCGAAAGACAAGGCAACTCAAAGGGAGCAGACTGTTACGATTTCCGGATCCACCAGCCTGGACAAATCGGAAATCGACCGGATGGTCAGTGATGCTGAAACTCACGCAGCCGAAGATAAATTGCGTCGCCAGGAAGTTGAAGCACGTAACTCGGCAGATTCGGTCGTTTATCAGGTTCAGAGACAGATGAACGAATCTGGTGACAAGCTCCCGGTTCATGAAAAAAGCCGTATTGAACAACTTTTGTCCGAAATCAGGCAAGCGCTGACAGATAATGCACCTGTCGATCGTATTCGTAGTCTGACCAGTGATCTGACCCAGGCTGCCAATGTATTCAATGTTGTATCAGGAGCAGATCAAACCCCTTCGGAAGATACCGCTCCAAATACAGAAGGACCGGATGATGTCGTCGATGCTGAATATACTGAAAAGTAAACGAAACACAATTACAGAAGCACCAGGATGAGGACTGATATATATGGGTGCAACATATAAAGACTACTACGCGATCCTGGGCGTTGATCGCAAGGCCACTGAAGCTGAGATCAAGACAGCCTACCGTAAAGCTGCCCGGAAACATCATCCTGACCTGCATATCAAAAGTGAGAAGAGCGCTGCTGAAGAGAAATTCAAAGAGATAAATGAAGCTTACGCTGTCCTGGGCAATGCGGAAAAGCGGGCTCAATACGACCATTTGGGTGAAAACCTGCAAAGCGGTCAGGACTGGCAACCCACAACTGATACGGATGATTTTAGCAGACATTCCTGGAACACAGCAGATGCTGATGGCTTCAGTGATTTTTTTGAAAGTCTTTTTGGTCGAGTCAGATCAAGGGATCCTCATGGTGAATTCAGACAGACAAGAAGTACCCGCGGCCAGGACCTGGAAAGCGAGCTTGAACTTACCTTGGAAGAGGCGTATCACGGCGGCCAAAAGCAGCTTCAATTCTCTTTTCGTGGAATATGCCCGACCTGCAGAGGAACAGGCTCAGTCAATCAGAATATATG
>JAWSUP010000089.1:0-12912 GCA_033549405.1 Bacillota bacterium
TTCTGCGGGGACAGCCCGATCAGGGCTGTCGCGGTCGGTCACACACACATCGATGTCGCCTGGCTCTGGCGGCTGCGCCAGACGCGTGAGAAAACCGGCAGGAGCTTTGCCACCGTGCTGCGCCTGATGGAAGACTATCCCGAGTACCGGTTCATGTCTTCCCAGCCCCAGCTCTACCAGTTCCTTAGTGAGGATTATCCCGGCCTTTTCGACCAGGTCAGGTCCAGGATAGACGAAGGCCGCTGGGAAGCAGAAGGCGCCATGTGGCTTGAAGCAGATTGCAACCTGACGTCCGGCGAATCGCTGGTCCGCCAGATCCTCCATGGCACCCGCTATTTCAAAGAGCAGTTCGGCGTTGAGAACAAAATCCTCTGGCTGCCGGATGTCTTCGGCTACAGCGCCGCGCTGCCGCAGATTCTGAAACTGGCCGGCATCGACTATTTCATGACGACGAAAATCAACTGGAACCAGTACAACCCGATTCCCGCCGACTCTTTTTACTGGGAGGGTATCGACGGATCACAGGTGCTGACCCATTTCATCACGACAACGTCGGAAAACTACAATCCGACACCGCACTTCAGCACCTATAACGGGATCCTGGCACCCCGACCGGTGATGGGCGGTTGGAAGCGCTACCTGGATAAGCAGATTCATAATGAAATCCTTGTTTCTTACGGTTATGGCGACGGCGGTGGCGGTCCGACCGAGGAGATGCTCGAGACCGGCCGGCGGATGGCGCGCGGCATTCCCGGCTGCCCCCAGGTTGTGATGGAGCCAGCGCGACCGTTCTTCGAGCGCCTGGAAGCGGCTGTCAAAGACAGCCCGTGGGTCAAGAAGTGGGTGGGCGAGCTTTACTTCGAGTACCATCGCGGCACCTACACCTCGATGGCCAGAAATAAACGCTACAACCGCAAATCGGAGTTGCTTTATCACGATGTGGAAACCCTGGCTGTCCTCGCCGGATTGACCTGCGGACTGGCCTATCCGGTGGAACAACTGGACCGGAACTGGAAAACGATCCTGCTCAACCAGTTCCACGACATCCTGCCTGGGTCGTCAATCGAGCCGGTCTACGAAGATTCCCGTGTGCAGTACGAAGAGGTACTAGAACAAGGACGCGAACTGGCCGGCCTGTCTATGGACAGTTTGTGCAGCCAGATTAAAACTAACCAGCCTTCGGTCGTGGTTTTCAATACGGCAGGATTTGAGCGCAGCGAGCTCGTGCAACTGCCCTGGCCGGAAGACAAACCGTTGCCCCAGCTGACCTGCCAGAACCGGGAACCGGCCATATCTGTCCAGCGCAACGGCAAAGATCTGATCTTTCTCTCGCAGCCGGTACCGGCCAAAGGCTATTGCAGCCTGCTGCTGGCAGAGCAGCCGGACCAGGCAGCTACAGCGATGTCCGACCTATCGACACTGCAAGTCTCACCGGATCACCTGGAGAATCGTTTCCTGAGCATCGATCTGGATGAGCAGGGGCAGTTTTGCCGTATTTACGATAAAACCAGCCAGAGGGATGTTTTGCAGGCAGGCTGCAGGGGCAATGTCCTGCGCGCTTTCGAAGACAAGCCGATGCGCCACCAGAACTGGGATATTGACATCTACTACCAGCAGAAGAGTTGGGTGGTCGATGCGGTGACCGCTATCGAAGTGATCGAAAATGGCCCGGTCCGGGCCGGATTACGCATTACGCGGCCTTTTCTGGACTCACAGGTCGTTCAGACCATCTACCTTTATGATCAGCTGCCCCGCATCGACTTTGACACCTTCATTGACTGGAGAGAAGACGAGTTGCTGCTCAAAGTCGAATTCCCGGTCGACATCCACACTGAAGTGGCGACGTATGACATCCAGTTCGGCAACGTGACCCGTCCAACCCACTGGAACACCTCGTGGGACTGGGCCCGCTTCGAGGTCTGTGCACAGAAGTGGGCCGACCTTTCCGAAGAAGGCTATGGCGTCAGCCTGCTCAATGACTGCAAGTATGGCCACGATATCCGGGACGGCGTGATGCGTCTGACGCTGCTCAAAAGCGGCACAGCACCCAATCCCAATGCAGACCGCGAGCAGCACCGCTTCATGTATTCCCTGTATCCGCATCTGGGCAGCTGGCGCCAGGCCGGGACCATGCAGCAGGCTTATAACCTCAATCTGCCGTTGTATGTAAAACTGATCGATGCAAAGCAGGAAGGTTCCCTGCCGCAGAGCTGGTCCCTGTGCCGGAGCGATGCATATGACCATGTCATGCTTGAAACAGTCAAACAGGCCGAAGATGGACAGGACTTGATCGTGCGCCTCTTCGAGTACACCAACTGGCGCGGCCCTGTGACTCTGACGTTTGGCCGGCCGGTCGTCCGGGCGGAGCGCTGCGACCTGTTGGAGAGGAAACTTGAATCGCTGGAGACCGATGCGGACCCCGCATCCATCACACTTGCGGTGAAACCCTATGAGATCGTGACGATCCGCGTGCAGCTGGAACAGGAAGCGGTGAACTGATGGCGATGGAATACAAAACAATACCTCGGACGGACCTCAATCCCAGCGTCATTTGTTTTGGCGGCGGGGCGGTCACATACAGTGACCGGCGCGATTTTGCCTTCAGCCAGCTGGACCTGTACTGCCACCTGGGCGGCAATTTCATCGACACCGCCAATATCTACGGCAAATGGCTGCCGGAGCAGACCAACATCAGCGAGCAGTACATCGGCCAATGGCTGGCGACGCGCAAAAACCGCAACAGGATCATCCTGGCGACCAAAGGCGGGCATCCTGAACTTGCCAGCATGTCGGTCCCGCGCCTAGACCGATCGTCTCTGTCCCGGGATCTCGAAGAAAGCCTTCGGGCACTGAAAACCGATACGATCGACCTGTACTGGCTTCACCGCGATGATCAGGACCGGCCGGTCGAGGACATTCTGGAATCGTTGCAGCGCTTTGTCCGCGAAGGTAAGATTCGCTGGTACGGCTGTTCCAACTGGACCTTGCCGCGCATCCTGACATCCCGGCAGGCGGCTGACAGGGAAGGATGGCCAGGTTTTGTCGCCAACCAGCTGTTCTGGAGTCTGGCCGACTACAACTCAGCCGCCATGACCGATCCGACGCGGACCGGTATGGACAACGAGACCTGGACGATGCACAAGGACAGCCAGATGGCGGCCATCCCTTATTCCTCGCAGGCAAGCGGCTATTATCAAAAGCTGCATGCGACCGGTAAAGCGGGAATCCCGCAGAACCGCCTGGCGCTCTACGACCTGCCGGTGAATGACCGACGCTACCAGATGCTGCTGGAATTATCGCAACAGACCGGACAGACGATCGACATGCTGGTCTTGGGTTATCTTCTGGCCCAGCCATTTCCGGTCTTTCCGATCATCGGGCCGCGCACGGCAGAACAGCTGCGGGCCAGCATGGAGGCCGGCAACCATCAATGGAAGCCGGCCCTGGGTGAACAATTGCGCCAGGCTTGAGCTTAACAACCCTTAGCTGACGACAGCAGGTTCGCGTACCTCATCAAGGTCGCGGTTGTCGATGGCCAGACGCATCTGCTCGCTCATGAATTGATTGGTGTAGAGGCGCCAGTAGCGGCCCTTTTTACGCAAGAGTTCGCGCTGGTTGCCCTCTTCGACAATTTTGCCCTTCTCGATCACGAGGATGCGGTCGGCTGAGCGGATCGTCGACAGCCTGTGGGCGATGATGAAGCTGGTCCGTCCGCGCAGGGCGTTGTTCATGGCCTGCTGGATCAGGTGTTCTGTTTCCGTATCGACCGATGAGGTCGCTTCGTCAAGCACGAACATGCCCGGATCTGACAGGATGGCGCGGGCGAAGCTGATCAGCTGCTTCTGTCCGGTGGACAGGCGGCTGCCGCGTTCGCCGACCTGCGTGTCATAGCCTTCATCCATCTGCATGATGAATTCGTGCGCGTTGACGATGCGCGCGGCTTTTTCGATCATGTCAAAACTGACATTCTTGCGGCCATAGGCGATGTTCTCTCGGACCGATCCGCTGAACAGGTGCGGTTCCTGCAGGACATAGCCTAGGTTGGCGTACATCCAGAGCAGCGGCCGTTCGCGGTAATCGACGCCGTCAACGAGGATGCGGCCTTCCGTCGGTTCGTAGAAGCGGCATGCCAGGTTGACCAGGGTGCTTTTGCCAGAACCGGTTTCACCGACAATCGCGATCTTCTCACCGGCTTTGATGTCCAGATTGAAGTGTTCGAGGATGTTTTCCCCATCCTTGTAGCGGAACGTGACATCCTGGAAGCTGATCTGGCCCATGAATTCGGGCCATTGCTCGCGGTTGGAATTGAGCATGTCGCCATATTCCTCTTCAACAATGGCACTGTCGCGGATGCCGGCTTCCATGTCGATGACCGAAATGACGCGCTCGGCGGATGCCTGGGCGTAGTTCAGCTCTGTGAAGACGCGGGCAAATTGCTTGACCGGCTCGAAGAACTGCACGGCGTAGGAAATGAACGCGACCATCGTGCCGTAGCCGATGCTGCCAGCCAATCCGGTTTCGACATTCATGCCACCGCGCCACAAGACCAAACCGGCCGCAACCGATCCCAGCAGGAGCACGATCGGCGTATAGACCGCGGAGACGGTCGCAGCCCGAACGGCAAAATTGCGCATGCTCTGGGTTGTTTCCTTGAATTCACCATGCATGGCATCTTCGATCGACAACGACTTGATCGTCTTGGCGCCTCCGATTCCCTCGTTGAAACCGGCTGTGATGTGCGAGTTGAATTTACGCACTTTACGGAAATTGAAAATGATTTTTTTCTGGAACAAAATGCTGACCGTGACCAGGACCGGCACGGTGACCAGTACCATCAGGGCCAGGCGGGCGTTGAGGAACAGCATGAAGATCATGGCCATGATCATCATGGCCAGAGACCAGAACAGGTCAACGATATTCCAGGATAAGGTTTCACCCAGGCGGCGGCTGTCCGAAGTCATCCGGGCCAGGAGCCACCCTACCGGTGTCTGGTCATAATAGGCCAGCGGCATGGTCTGCAGTTTGGCAAATGCCGCCTTGCGGATATCGTAGGGGATGCTGCATTCCAGCTTGCCGGCGAACAGGATCATCTGGCGGACGTTGACGGCCTGGACAATAATGACGGCCACGGCCAGGATGGAGAATGGGATCAGCTTTTTGATCTCGCCGGTCAGGGCGATCTTGTCAATGGCATAACGGTTGAAAAGCGGGATCAGGGCATCGACCACACCAAGCAAAACCATTTGTCCGATTAAAATCAGCAAGAACCGTTTGTAGGGCTTGGCGAACTGCAACAGCCGTTTCCAGACGGCCAGATCCAGCCGTTTGCTGTATTCTTGTTCTTGTAAAGGCATAATTAACCTGCTTCTTTCTGCCACTGCAGGCAGTCAATAAACCTCTGACTGTGTTCCGGTGGCGGGTTATTTGACAATCTGTCGCGTTAAAGGTCGTACGGAAGGGATCAGGCGATCCCTTCCATGCTGCTCTGGATATCCCAGATCTGCTTGTAGTGGCCTTCCTGGCGGATCAGTTCGTCATGGGTGCCGCGCTGGACGATGCGCCCCTGGTCCAGGACCAGGATCTGGTCGGCTTCAGCCAGCGTTGTGATGCGATGTGATATGATCAGGGTTGTGGCGCCCTGGCGTCGCGATTTCAGGGCGGCGCGGATAGAGGCATCTGTCTCCGTATCGACGGCAGAGAGCGAATCGTCGAAGATCAGGATCGGCACGTCGCGCAGGATGGTGCGCGCGATGGCGACGCGCTGGCGCTGGCCGCCGGAGAGAGTGACGCCGCGCTCGCCGACGACGGTGTCATAACCTGCGTCAAATTCCGTTATGGCTTCGTCGACACAGGCAATCCGTGCTGCTGCCTGGACGTCATCGTCAGATGCGCCCGGTCGCCCAACCCGGATATTTTCGCGGATATTCCGCGAAAACAGGAAGGGTTCCTGCAGGACCATACCGACATTGCGGCGAATCCACGCGCGGCTGATGGTTTTCAACTCGACACCATCGATCGTGATGGAGCCTTCCTGATAGTCATACAGGCGTAGCAGCAGGTGTACCAGAGAGCTTTTGCCGGAACCTGTCGCACCCAGTATGGCGGTTGTCGTTCCTGGTTTGACATCAAATGACAGGCCTTCCAGGATTGGTTTACTTGACGAATAGCCAAACCTGACATCCTGGAAACGGATCAATCCACGCAAAGGTACATCTGCCTGTCCTACATCGTAGTCTTCCTGGTGGCTGTTCAGGATCTCCTGAATACGGGTCAGGGCGACAAAAGCCTGCCCCATGAAACCCATCATCTGACCCAGACCGCGGATCGGCCAGATCAGCATGCCGGAATAGGTTGTGAATGCGACCATGACGCCGAGCGTGATATGCCCGGATGCTGTCAGCCAGGTGCCGGACAGGATGACGATCGCCAGCTGCAGCATACACAGAAAATCGGACTTTGACCAATAGTCGGCCATCAGCCGGACGATCTTCATGATGTTGTCGCGGTAGCTGCAGCTGTTATCATCGAACTTTTCGATCTCGAACTGTTGCGCCGCGAAAGCCTTGACCACGCGGACGCCCGTCAGGTTTTCCTGCAGGGTGGCTGACATGACCCCTTCCGACTCATCCGTCTCCAGAAAGATGGTCATCATCGAACGAAAGAAGCGGACCGTCAGAATCAGGATGACCGGGATCAACAGAACTGACAAAACAGTAAAAGGCACATTCATCGAAAACAGGATGACCAGCACGACAATAACCTGGGTCACAATCGATATCGCTTCGACGGAACGGTTCGCGATGAAGTTCTGTGCTGTCTCGATGTCGGATGTGCAGCGCTGGATGATGTCGCCGGTCTGGCTTCTAACATGGTAATCGAAGGGCTGGCGCAGAACATGCAGGAAAACACGATCCCGCATGCGCTTGGCCGAGTTCTCGCCGGTCAGGGCAGACAGTTTGGTGCGGCCAAACTGCATCGCTCCTTGCAACAGAGTCAGGGACACGAGGATTACGAGCAGAATCCACAGATTCTGTCGGATCTGCTCAATACCGCCAAACCGCTCGACTGGATTCATAAGAAATGCAGGCAACACTAAAGGCACGTCGCCCAGGATGCTGTCGAGTGTAATGCGGATGACCATGGGAATGGTGGCAGCCAAAGCGACATTGCCGATCACGGCCAGCAGCGCGCCAGTATAAGTGAGCCTGCTTCCTTTGAGAAAGCGCAGCATTAAAGACAATTTGTTCATAGAATCCTCCAGTTGTCCAATTTGGCTTATTTTCATCAGGCCAGAAACGCCTGTCTGGTGCGGACAGGCAAAAAGCACGGTCCTGGTGGCCGTTTCTCATGACAGGTATGTATAGAATTGGTCGTGCTGCTAGATCTGGAAGATGCCCAGACCGGATCTGACGGCCGCAGTCATGAAAAACGATGTTCTGTTGTCAAGATGAACCCCAAGTGTTGCCTGATCCTTCAGTTTATTCATTGTCGCGACCTCCTTTCTATAGACCCGTTTCCAGACATGATGATGCGCGCTGAAATCGCGCCTACACATAGTAGCGCATTTTTCATGTCAGTACAAGACTTTTTTGAAAATTTTTTAAATTTTTTAAATTTGCAGCCTGGAGATAGATCAGGCAAATGCTTAAACATGCCCGATCTCGTCAATCTTTCAGGAAAAGACCAACTGATTTCTTAATGGCTCCTTGCTTGATCAGTCTTTCTCGCCATAGAAAACACTGTACATAAACGCCGAATAGGAACGACTGTTCGGAGCGTCTTCTTGCCAGGAGATCCAGACGGACTGGAAGACGACCAATAAACGGAAATCCTCCCTCTCCACAGAAAAAGTCAAGTCATCTATGGATGGCGCCTGCTGAGTCTCTTTCCAGTTGATATCCTGATAACGCAACGCCAGATCATCAAGCCAGGGGCGCAGGTCCTGCAGATAAATTTCCTGTCTATCTTTCTGGACTGAGAGCGCAATATCCTGGCCGCCGTCTGACTGGATCAATTCCACGCGGATTGCTGCGTCCGATGCATTAAAATCGGCAAACGGCTCATATGACGGGTAGGCTGCATGGGTGTATCCAACGATCGCAACAGAACCGGCGGGCAATTCCAGATCAACAGAGAATTTGTCTGGCCGAGCGATCGGCTCTCCCGTGTCTGTTGTGTATTCAAAGCCGAAAACCAGTTTGAATTCGGAATATGATCGGATTGAACCGCTGAACCAGTCCGCTTTACGCACATCATCTACGTTGAGCAGGAAATCGGCCGATCTTGAGATGATGACCTTATCCTGCTCACTTATTGTTGCGGGCGCCGGCTGGATCTTGCTGTCTGACAGCATCTGGTTTCGGATCAGGACGTTCTTGAGTCGTGTCTGCTGTGCCAGAACAGGCGCTTCGTGATAACCGACCCAGGGCAGAATGATCAGGACGCACAAACCGGAAGCCAGCCAGGCGATCAGACGGTTTTTGGCGATTGGCGCGATCAGCAGCACCAGAGCGCCTGCAACTGCCAGCAGCCAGAGTATGGCGATGAAGTATGTGTTGGTCATAAACCCGTTCATCTGTATTTGCGAAACCCAGGCATAGGCTTCAAACGCCAGGAAAACCAGGGCGGCGAACGGGAAAACTTTTTTGTACCACCGGGCGACCGGTTGCGGATAGTGGCTGATCATAACCGCCAGAAAGATCCCGAACAATGTATAGGTGGTAAATATGACGGACAGTTGATTAAAGGACGGCCAGTCACCGACGACGAGAATCTGGATAGCCCAGATGAGCAGGACCGCGGTCAGCAAGGACATAAGTGGAACCAGGACATAGGCGAAAAGAACTTCGGCGAAGCGGGGCTGCCTGCCGGCGATCTCATGTTGCGGATCAGTTGCGCCGCGCCTGAAGTCAGGGAAATAGCCGAGAAAAAAGGCAAACCAGGCAAACGCACTCCAGACAGAGATGTGCATGTAGACCTTTTCGTCCATTGCTTTATAGAGCAGCGATTCGACTGTAAAGGCGATAAACATCAGCCCAAGCATGATCACCAGGGCGTAGACGGCGGCGATCAGGGATGCCTTCAGGGTCATGAAGGACGCCTGATTGAAGTCCATGGCCGGATCCCGTGAGATGAACAGCAAAAAAAGGATGATTGCCGCAGCGGACAGGGCGATGATTCGCGCTGCTGCAATCTCGGCCAGGTCGCCCACAGGCAGGTAGATGAGCAGAAAAGCTGTTCCGGCCACAAGAAGTGCAGTCAGGTTGGCCGCCCAGAAAAAACTTTTGCGCTGCGTCAGGCCGATAACGAGAACGGTCAGTGCCATGGCAAGGGCAGCTCCCAATAGAAAAGAAAGCTGCAGGCTGGTAAATAATTTGTCGTGTGTATGCGTATCGAGCTGGACGCGCACGGTGGCAATTGCTGCGATGGCAAATGCACTGAGCATGGCGGCCGGGAAACGGATCATCGACCGCAGGATGCCGCTGAAGATCCGACTGACGGCAATTGTAAATTTGTTCATCAATAATTTCCCCCTGTCTGAACTGCAAGAGCATCGGTTGAAATCATTTTAATTATACAGCTTCGGCCTTTGCCTGACAGCTGCAAATGGTACAAAAAGATCCAAGGGGTCGTTAAAAGGATAAAAGACCTGTTCGCGCGGCCGTGATATAATAGCAGGTAACAGAGCACAATAGCCTGACTCCTGATGAAAAGAGGTGATGCAGATGATATTGGTCAGTGCTTGCCTGGCAGGCGTCGCCTGCCGATATGGTGGCGGTTCGTGCGAAGACGCTGCCATTAAAACAATGGTTCAGCAGGGGAAAGCCATCCCGGTCTGCCCGGAATTGCTGGGCGGACTGGACGTGCCGCGGCCTGCCTGTGAACTGGTTCGTGATGCAGACGGGACTGTCCGCGCGGTCAGCAAAGATGGTCGCGACATGACGGCAGCCCTGGTCAGAGGGGCAAAAAAGACGCTGGCTGTCGCCAAAGCGCTCGGGGTTACCAAAGCTATCGTTAAATCGCGCAGCCCTTCATGCGGATACGGCCTGATCCATGACGGCACCTTTACCGGTAAGCTGGTCAGCGGTAACGGGCTGGCTGTGGATCTTCTGTTGAAAAACAAGATCAAAGTCTATACGGAAAATGACTTCAGCCGCGATGACCTGATCCAGTTCCAGAAAGATTAAGGATATTGGTCTTCCCGACAAAACCAAGGGGCTGCGCCCATCGGAGGTTCAGATGCGCTATCGCTTAAAACCGCGCCGCCACAGCTGTAAAAAGCGGACTATCTGGCTTGTGGGTGTTTTGTGCCTGATCTGCAGCCTTTTACTCACATTTTACCTGGTTGACCTGTTTGCGGCAAAACGAGTGGCAGAGCGCGACGGCCCGGCTTTGACTGAAGGCGTCACATACAGGACCGTGGATGGCGCCAGCCTGGCTTATCGCCGCTTCGGATCGACGGGTACGCCGATCCTCATGATCCACGGCTTTCTCGGCTCGTCCCATGACTTTTCCCTGCTGTGGCCTGATCTGAGCAGTGATCACCAGGTGATCGCCGTCGACCTGATCGGGTTCGGTTTGTCTGATAAGTCGACTGAACTCCTTTTCAGCAAGCAGAATATGGCACGGCTGTGCGCTGCCCTGATGGCACAGCTCGGTTTTGATCGATATATTGTACTGGGCCACTCGATGGGCGGAGAAGTGTCGCTCCATCTGGCCCTAACGTATCCGGACCGTGTGGAAAAGCTGATTCTGCTGAACAGCGCCGGCTGGCAGGACCTCCAGCAAGGACGTCGCATGGCGGTACCGGGGTGGTTCATCGAGTACGTTTTCCAGAATTATCTGGCTCAGCGACTCTTTTTCCCGCTGACTGTCTACAACAGGCAAATCGCCAATACAGAAAACTTTAATCGCTTCTTCTTCTTTAACGACCAAATTCCGGCTGAGACCCTGATTAAACTGACGCAGGATAATGACAGCGGCCAGCTCGCCGGTCGCCTGGGCGAAATCCGACAGCCGGCGCTGCTGATCTGGGGCGCGGAAGACCGGACCATCCCGCTGGCACAAGGTGAAGCCCTGGATGAGCATTTGCCGGACAGCCAACTTGTCGTCATCGATCAATGCGGCCATCTGACATTTCTGGAAAAACCGCAACAGACACTTGAAGCCATCCTGGCGTTTCTGGCGGAGGACTGACATCATGGAAAGGGTTGACGCCGTGACGATCGAACAGGCGACAGAACAGGATTATGCAGCTATCTTCGCCTTGCAGCGCGAGGCCTATGCGACAGAGGATGCCCTCTACCCGTACACCATACCGCCCATGAAACAGACATTCGCAGAAGCTGAGGTGGATTGCCGGCTTAATCTTGTCCTGAAAGCGACGACCGCTGATGGCCTTATTGTCGGATCAGTCCGCGGCGCCCGGACAACACCGGTTTTATGCCGGATCAGTAAACTGATGGTTTTGCCAGAATGGCGCGGGCAGGGAATCGGCACACTTTTGCTGCAGGCCATCGAAGATCAGTTCGCCGATTGTGACTGTGAATTGTTCACCGGCACGCGCAGCGCCGGCAACATCCGGCTTTATCAACAGCAAGGCTACCAGATCACGCACACTGATCCGCAAAAGGAACTGGTTTACCTGAGCAAATCGCGCAAAGAACCGGCCGGCCGGCCGGCGCATCACCAGTCGGCTACTGAACCGTCCTCGTGATACAGGCGCGGCGTGTCCCAACTGCCGTCAAAAAGCCTGGCCTGCAGCGCTTCTTCGTCCAGTTCGATGCCCAGACCGGGCCCTTTGGGCAGGTCGATGTAACCGTCCCGGACTAAAAATGGTTTTTTCAGGTAGCCGACACCGAGGTCTTCCCCTTCGTCCATGGCGGGATGCTCCTGCAGCAGGAAGTTTGGAATGCAGGCATCCAGCTGGAGGCAGGCGGCCAGTGAGATCGGGCCCAGCGGATTGTGCGGCGCCACTGACGCATAATAAACCTCGGCCATGGCAGCAATTTTTCTGGCTTCAAAGATGCCGCCGGTGTGACAGAGGTCTGGCTGCACGACCGCGACAGCCTGCTTTTCAAGGACCTCTCGGTAGCCCCAGCGGGTGAATAGCCGTTCTCCGGCCGCGATCGGGATGCTGGTCGACCGGGCGATCCGCACCATGGTATCGACGTTTTCCGGCAGGCAAGGCTCTTCGATAAACATCGGATAATAGGGTTCAAGTGCCTGGGCCAGGCGTATGGCCATGGCTGGACTGACACGGCCATGAAAATCGATGGCCAGGTCCATCTCTTTGCCGATAGCCGCGCGGACGGCAGCAAAACGGGCTGTCGCATCATCTAAGGCCGCCAGTGTGTCGATGTTGCGAATGGGTGCGATGATCGAATATTTGATCGCCGTATAACCCGCTGCTTTGCGCTGCAGGGCAGATGCGACCATGTCCTCGACCGAGTTGCCGCCGGCGATGGCCACCCGTTTGATGTGGCCATACATGCGGATCTTTTGGCGGCAGGCGCCGCCAAGCATCTCATAGACAGGCAGTCCGTGAAACTTGCCCTTGATGTCCCAGAGGGCTTGTTCAATGCCGCTGATGGCACTGACCAGAACAGGTCCGCCCCGGTAGAATGTGCCGCGGTACATGGCTTGCCAGTGATGCTCGATCCGCAGGGGATCCTGACCGATCAAATATGATTCAAGTTCGCGGATTGCCGTTTCGACCGTGCGCGCCCGGCCTTCGACGACCGGTTCGCCAAGACCGACAAGTCCCTCGTCGGTATGGATTTTGAGAAAAAGCCAGCGCGGTTTGACATGGAGTAGTTCCAGACGGGTGATCTTCATAAACGCCTCCCCAGGGTATGACAGGGCGGAATGCCTGCGGGATCAGATTACCGAGCGCACTTTCTGTACGTCAGA
>JAWSUP010000090.1:0-12839 GCA_033549405.1 Bacillota bacterium
ATCTACGGCAGCAAGAACTACGCAAATCTTGCCTGGCCGGGCGACACAACCGGTGACCTCCTGGCAGATCTAAAAACCGTCTCCGTCAAGACTCAGGTGCGTAAAGCATCCATTCTGACAGTCAATATTGGGGGCAACAACCTGCTTGGACCCTCCATCGCAGCAATTTGCGGCCTTTGGGGCATCAGTCCCGATCAATATGTGGACGACCTGGACGGACGCCAGATGTTATCGGACCTTGCGGCTGCTATAGCATTGAAATTTGAATTGCCCGATTATGATCCGATGCAGGATTTCATGCGCCTGATGGATTTAAATGATCCGGCAGCCGTCGCTTTCCATACCGCCCTGTTGCAGGGGACAGCTGGTTTTATGCACGATTGGCCTGAGATTGTTTCGCAGATTCGCCAGCTGAACAACCGTGCAGAATTGTATGTCAATACTGTTCATAACCCAATCCAGATCAGCAATCAATCCGACCTGCTTTATCCGCTATACCTGGAGTTTGAATCACTGATCAGCACGATCAACCTGACGATCAAAAGCTATGCCTTGGTTTATCACTATCGGGTCGTTGATAGTCACAAGGCCTATAAAAGTATACCGGGTGCCTTGACATTTGACATCGCAGGTGCCGTTGCAGCGGCGACAGCAATCGTCTCGCTGGATCCTGCCGATCCCGCATACGCATACAACCTCATGGCTCTCCAATTGAAGTTCCTGCAGAAGACAGATCCTCATCCCAGCTATATCGGACATGCTGCAACGTTCGAGCTACTTCAGACGATCCGCAGCAATACACCGGCCTGGTACTGGCGATAATCAGATAACCCTGGCAATTGAACGCCAAACTTAACAGGAACCAGCCCTGATGACTGGTTCCTGTTAAGTTTGGCGTTCAATGGTATAGTCAAGAGGCAGGCGATTAAAAGCCCATTCGTCAATATCCCGGCAACACATCGATTATAGGTCAGCTATGCTGATATAGTTTAGGTGCGCGTGCAATCTGCAGATTTTGTTGTACATGAAAGGCATGATGACGAGACAAGGAGCGATAGCGATCCAAACAGGCAAAAATTATGCTGAACTGAAACACCTCACTTTGACTGCACCAATTGTACATGTGATAGAATAAGACCGGACATTTACGTAGCAGGAGAACAAGATGATGTTATGGGGTTCAATTCTTTCTATCAGCCTTCTTACGTCTCTGTATTCATTGTCCCTGAAATCGGTGCAAAAACATTACATCAACGAAAAAAAGGATTTTTTCCTGTTTTCCATTTTACTTAATCTCTTTCAATCCCTATTCCTGCTATTTTTACCTCCGTTCGGAGGGGTGCATTTTACACTGGTTAGCATCCTCTACGGGTCATTTTCCGGTTTGCTGGTACTGGTAAATTATCTCCTGGTGGTTCGTGCCATGTCGACTGGACCACTGGTTTTGACCACCAGTATTATTAGCCTCTACATTGTTGTTCCCATTGTTTATGGACTGTTTTTCTGGGATGAATCGTTAAACCTGATGTCTATAATAGGCCTGGTGCTGTTTTTAGCCAGCATCTTCCTGATTACCAATGCGACATATTTTGAAGCAAACACGTCAAAGAAAATTGGGGTTAAGTGGTTGGTTTACATGATGCTTGCATTCGCATGCAGTGGGGCAACCAGCGTTATTTCTAAACAGTATGCCATTATTCAATTAAATGGAAACAAGGAATTTCTGCTGGCAAGCAGGTTCTCCAATATCATTTTATCTTCTGCTCTCTATCTGTTGTTCAGCGCGACGAATCGATCGAACCAACGGCCGTATGCCAGACAAGGCAGAACCTATCTGATGCTGTGCGTCGCTGCCGGTGCTGCAATGGCTGGCGCGAATACGCTCTTTATGCTTTATGTCAATGCATCAGCCTCGTCCTTTTTCTTTCCGGCAATCCAGGCATCTGGTGCCATCATGATGTTTTTCTTCTCGATTGTGATCTATAAAGAACGCCTCAGCAAAAGGGCTTTGATCGGTTTTTCCGTCAGCATCCTGGCCATTATCCTGCTGAGTTTGTGAACCAGTGACACGATACCAACCTGCTGCCATACAGGCAGAAACAGAGATTGTATGATATAGTATCAGTATGTTTGCTGTGCAAGAAGCACTGGCTGTTGACTGACATGCCGGCAAGATTGGGAGGAATCTGGATTTTGGTTAAAAAAGGCTTGTTGGCAACATCTATAGCTCATAGCTACAACGATATGTACTTCTATCTTTTTCCATTGCTGATGCCTCTGTTCAGGATGGAGTTTGCCTTGAATTATACACAAGTCGGAATCGTCATGACCGTTTTCATGGCGATAATCGCTCTTTTTACCAGCATCTGGGGTTCCCTTGGTGATAAATACGACCATCATCGCGTACTGTCACTTGGCTTTGTCATTGCAACAGTTGGCCTCCTTGCAGTTACCTTGCCGACTCGATTTGCCTGGGTAGTCCTTTTTGTAGCTTTGACCGGGATCGGCGTCAGTACGTTCCACCCCCTGGCTACCGCAATGATATCTTTCAGTATAAGTAGACCTGGATTTTCTATGGGTGTTTTCGAAGGCAGCGGCACCTTGGGTGGCATATTCGCGACCGTTGTCATGTCGTTGCTGATCAGCAGCTGGGGGTGGCGATGGACCGTTGTGCTGCTTGCGTTGCCGGGCCTGTTGTTAGCTTTCATATTTTACCGGAAGGTGACGATAGCAAGGGTACCCAATCACGCACAAACAGTTCAGCGGCCGACGGCTCTTCGAGTCCTGATGCTGTTTTTTACCGGCAGAACTTTACGTGGCCTTGCTGCCGGCGCAGTCATATCCTTTCTGCCCAGTTATATACTGGAAGCATGGCAGCTGAACCCGAGCACTGGCTCTATCATCTATGCGACATTTTTCGTTGGTGGCTTAATTGGTGCAGTTTATCTGGGGCATCTTGCCGACCGGATCAGTCATATCCTTCTGGTGACGATCACGACACTGATGCCTGTTCTGCTTATTATAACGGTAACCCTGCCTGTGTCTTTGCCATTTGGGGTATTGATCCTACTGTTGATCGGGGCTTGTTTCACAGGTTTCTATCCTCCGCATAATCGCTGGATTGCTGAAGGCATAACACAGGAGCAACGCGGTAAATACTTCGGGATCGGTATGACATTGGAAACACTTGCTTTTGCCGTAGCACCTGGAATATTCGGATTTTTAGCAGATCGGGCTGGCTTGGTTACTGCGCTCCGCAGCACAACATCTATTTGGTTGATCGCAGGTGTCTTCTTTACCCTTGTGTTGATCAAGAGCGGTCATTCCAGGCATTTGCGCGACGATCCAGGCGGCGCGCATGGGTGTAACTGATTAGCACGCAATTTTAGGTGACAACCACAGTAAGCCTCGGTTATGTTGTAGTCACGAATGATGCTGAGTTGACCTACGTCAGTTACCCCGCCATGACTGCCCATTACGGGTATGATAAATGGCGTGGCACCCTTTTGGGTCACGATGGCGGCAAGCGTTTTCAACACCAGTGCGATTCAGAATATCAGGAGTCGTTTTTCTTAGACAAGATTCCGGCAACCACTGAATCCATGATAATCTGCACCAGGTGGTAAGATACGATGACGATTGGTACGATGGCATATTGTGAGAAATAGTTGCCCCATATCAATATGGATGTCGTCATCGTTTTTTCTGAGCTGCAGAACAGAACCGACGAAACATTGCCGGCAGGAAGTTTCATCAAGCGCGAATAGGCAAACGCAATAGCCAGCATGATGGTGTGCAACAGAACAACAAAAATAAGGATCAGAAAAATCTTGTCCAATCTTGACATGATCTGAGAGGATGCAGTCGATGCACCGATCAGAACAAATGTCAGGACGACCCCATTCGCAATCGTTTTGCGCCACGGATTGATCCCCGCAACAACCTTTTTCAAATACATTTTGCATAGCTGTGCCAGCACAATCGGGACGATGATAACAACTACAAGATTGAGAATCATGCTCAGCACATTAAAACTGACTTTATTTCCCTCTGAAAACATGAAATTCAAGATCACAGGCGTGACAAAGACTGATAAAGAATTGTTGATCAGTGTCAGGATGATGGCCAGGGGAACATTGCCTTTGGCAGCCATGGTCAGAACGATGGCGGAGGATACGGTGCTTGCTTGTGTGGCCAGGATCATGATGCCGACAAAAATATCATAGCTTCCGGTAAAAATGATCCTACTCAAAACATATGAAATCGCTGGGAAAACAACGAATGTCACAAGAATGGTAAATGGGATGCTCTTGAAGTCCTTGAAATTCTTTTTGATGTCGCTAAATGACAGGGATAAACCGGAAATAAACATGGCGATAAACGTGAATACTGATAGCAATCCGATTTTTTTGATATAAAGCCCAGGTTGGGGAATCAGAAAAGCAAACGCAATTACCACCGTGATCATGATCAGGAATTGATTTTTTTTAAAGAACGCCTTCAGCATATAAATGTTTCTCCATCTTAAATAGTTTTCATGAGATTAACCGAGCTCTCGACTCGTCTCTTTGCCTGTGGGAATCGGTTGAGCGATGGGACGGCGAATTTTTGCATACTAAAAATGAGTATGTGCAACACAAGAGCGGCTTTCCTCGGTGATCTGAAAAAAATTCTGCCGTCTGTTCTGTTCGTTTTGTCCCGTGTTATTGATCCAGATATCAATCCCTCCCCATTGTTTGAATGATGAATCCCAAAGGTTTTCCAAGTTCATGCCTGTCGATTGTTAATCGTCAAGGCTATCTTAACATATTAAGTCCGGCGCGTATGCTTCAATGTTGTGATAGCCACCTTTTACCACTTTGTTTCGTATTTTCGAGATAACCTTTGGTGTTAAATCGACTGAATAAACCTTGCACTCGGTTCCTACCAATTCAGCCATCACAAATGAATAGTGCCCCCATTTTGTGGGTATATGTTCAGCTAATTGATCTATAATAAAAGCGGCAGGATCATCAGATTTGGAGGTATAATCATGCACATCAAACATATAGCAATCCGTGTTAAGGATCTGGAAAAGTCGATCAATTTCTATAAGACAATGAGCGAACTGACTGTGGCTCGACGCATCTCAGCCGGGCAAGCCGAATTGGCCTTTCTAACCCATGGAGACGGCGAGACGGAAATCGAGTTGATTCAGATTCCTGAGAGCCAGACATTTTCAGGGAAGGGTTTGTTTATTTGTTTTGAAACAGACAAATTGGAGGCTATGCATAAAACAGCTGCGGATATGGGACTGCAGCCGTCTGCGATTCAGCAGCCAGGTGACGGTACCCGTTATTTTTATGTCTATGATCCCGATGGTGTGTCAGTCCAACTGCGCGTGTTCGCTTGAATGATCACGGTATACGCGGTGCGATTGATTTTTTATCTGAAAAACGGGTTGTACAGCAATGCTTTGTCGGGTAGAAATATTGATTGGATTTTGCCGGATGAAGAGGTTGTTGATATGCTTGGGGACATCATCTATCCCAATCTGGAAAACGGAATTGTTTTAGAATCGCATAAAAACCAGATGATCGCCATTGCAGAGAAATCTGTCAAACGTTACGGAGCAGATTCCCTGCTGCTGGGCTGCACAGAAATTCCTTTGATGATTAGGCCAGGCGATGTTTCTGTTCCTGTCATCAATACAACTGAAATTCATATCGAAAAAATATGTAACACGCTATTACAGACTGTTATTTCTTAGGCTTTTTGACCTGTATATTTTCAACTTTCGTCGCAGCCGGGGCAATAACTTTCTCGACAGCCTTCTTTTTCTTCATCAATTTTTTAGGATTCTTGTCTCCCATTGTTGTGCCACCCCTTATAACTTCTATTCAATTGTCCGCCTTTATATATTGTATCACGAAATACTGTGAAGATACTATGCGATTGGACTAATAATCAAACCATACCCTGAACCGGCTGCTTTCTGCTCTATAGCCGCGATCACATGTGTTTTCCATGTAACAAATGTGCTGTTAATCTTCATTCCAGCGGGTAGACTGGAAATAAGCAAATACGAGGAGGTGAAAGCATGAAACAGAAAATAATACCCAATCTGTGGTTTGAAGGCAATGCCAGAGAAGCTGTTGATTTTTATGTTTCAGCTTTTCCGGGGAGTAAGGTGGTTTATACATCCTACTACCCAAACAGTGCCGAGGAGGGTCTGGCTGATTTTCAAATGAACCTCGCCGGCGATGTGCTCACGGTCGATTTCGAACTGGGTCAACATCACTTTATCGCCATTAATGCTGGTCCGGAATTTAAATTCAATCCGTCAGTTTCTTTCATGGTGAACTTTGACCCGTCAAATGATGCAAAAGCTCGTGATCATCTGAATGATCTCTGGAACAGGCTCATCATCGGCGGACAGGCACTGATGCCGCTGGATGCCTATCCTTTCAGCAAATTATATGGCTGGGTCAAAGACCGATATGGCTTGTCCTGGCAATTGATCCTTACTGACCCGCTTGGCGAGCCACGCCCTTTTATCATCCCTTCACTGATGTTTTCCCAGCAAAACGTAAATTTAGCAGAAACGGCTATCAATTACTATATTTCCGTATTCAGTGATGCTAAATTGGGCAATCTGGCCCGTTATCGGGAAGACACCGGGCCGGCAAAGGCCGGATCGCTCATGTTCAGCGATTTCATGCTGGCTAACCAGTGGTTTGCTGCGATGGACTCAGGGGTTGAACAGGATTTCACGTTTAACGAAGCTTGCTCCTTCGCAGTCAGCTGCCAGAATCAGGCCGAGATCGACTACTATTGGGAAAAACTCTCCCGTGTGCCGGAGGCCGAACAGTGCGGCTGGTGCAAAGATCAATTCGGCCTGAGTTGGCAGATTGTGCCTGAAAATATGCAGGAACTGATGGAAAAGCCTGGCGCATTTGCCCGTTTGATGCCGATGAAAAAGCTGATCATTGCCGATTTTTAATGTGAGATAGTGCGGCTCTGTTCACGGTTTGGCTGCTAAGATAACTGCGAAAACCCCTTCACCTGTGCCTGGATAAACGTCCTTCTTTTTGTTTGGCAAACTGAAGACAGTCTGGCAAGATTCATTGATCCGAAAATCCGAAGGGCTGGTCAATCCGGCCGATCTTGAAGCGGCGATGACCGAAAGGACCATCCTCGTCAGCATTATGCATACCCAGAAATCAGAAATTGATCAAGTCATCAGCTAGATTGAGCAAGTTATCAAAGGGGTCTAAACGATAAATGAACACAGCAAAGAACTTTATGAAATGCACGCTGACTTCTGCAAGTTCATGTGCAGTGCCAAGCGCATTGAGATCCTGTTCCTGCTTGGTGAGGAGGAGCTTTGCGTAGAAGATATGGCTCGCAGAATGGGCTGACAAAGTGGTCACTTTTTAGCATCAGCGCGGATTCCGCGTTGCAAGGCTGTGCCGGTGTGATACGGTTAGAATAGTTTTTTCTGATGGGCGGATGCTTTGCGGATCAGGGCATCGGCCTCCGCCTCGGAGGCGACATGCAGTGCGTACAGGACCCCTTCTGGTTCCAAATGCTCCAACAGGATGTCCAGATCCTCCGGGACGATGGTGATGTGAATCATTTTGCCGGCATGCTGGATGCGTTTGAGAATATCGATCCAATAAGCTGCCGTCGGCTTGCCCGCTCCGTAGACCCACTGGATACCCCTGAGCGGTTCGATCGCCAGCAAGGTGTCCAAGTGCCTGAGTGCATCCGGACCGTCCAGGTGAAAGATGCTGGCATCGAGAAAATCCAGTTCTGCCAGCAATTCTGCGACGACCAGTTCCCTGAACATCGCATTGGAGATCAGGGCTGCGAAATCACAGCTGGTCACGTACCAGCGTTCCGGGTGCCATACACCCATCCAGTTCGTGGAACCGCGTTGGTACCGGGTCGTGATCCGGTAAAGCTCATCGTACACGGACTTGAAGCCATCAAACAAACCCATCACGGCACGCTTGACATCCTCGGGACGCTCAACAGTGTCAAAGCAAAGCTGCTCCGGACCGAGCATCGAAACCAAGGCATCGGCGCCAGGATGAATATCGGTCACACCCACCAGGTAGTTGTTCCGGCCATCCGCGACGGCCGCCTGGGTCATCTCGACCATTTTGCGGTAATACACGTTGTTCGTGTCCAAAACCAGGTCAGCGTAGACATCGAAGTCGATCTCGTGGTACTTGGACCAGCTGGTATTCTCGCTGAAGGCCAGGTCGATGCCATAAAAGGCAGCAAACACATCCGGGCCCAGGTTGGGTGAGTAAATCGGCAGTGCCTCGGCGCCCAGGTAGGTGTTCTGGAAGCGGTCGTTGACCTGTTCAAGCACGTGCTCAATGTCAAACCAGCGTTCTTTTTGGCTCGCATAGTTTTTCGCAGCCGGTTTTTGGCTCTGCTTGCGGTCTTTTGGCGCTGTGATCGCCAGCAGCGGCCGGTCGTGGTTTTCCCGCGCCCAGTATTCCAGATAACGGGTCTGGATCGAATCCCAGTTTTCTTTGTAGCGCATCGGCTCTCCTCCAGTACTTTGATGATCATGTTGTCTTTCTGCGCCGTTCAGGGCAGATGGTCGATGCAATTTCCTGCATGATCGAACAGCTTATTTCAGTTTATCCGAGTTGCCAGACAAAGTATAGATATCCCAGTGAATGTATTCGATGAAACCCGCCCGGTTCGCAAAAACAGAAACTTCATGCAGCTGCCAGCGCAGGAAGCGATACAGTTATCCACCATAGCATAAAACATGTTTTCTATGCACATCAGGTTAACGATGCGCTGCGTGATGTCAAACGTGAGGTCATTTAATCTTCAACGCACTGAATTCTATTTTAACCCATATAATATTTTGCGCAGCGGCTTTATATCCCACTCCTTTATTTGAAGAGATTATTGCCCTTGGCGTCAAACAAGGAGAGTTTACTGATAAAATTGACATTGATTCTGTTGCCAATCAATTTGTTATGGGCATCCGGGGCCTGACTTTTCAACGGACAACCGCCTGATGATGCTTCATATCCAGGTTTGCTTCCGTACCCCACAGGGTCAGTTTTCGTTCGAGATTGACAGCAGATCATGGTATGCCCTGTCAAACAAATCTTTGAGCATCTCTTTGTTGAGAATATAGTGCAGCTTTTGTCCGACTCGCTCGTAATCAACCAGGCCTATACCTAGTAGCATTGTCAGATGATAGGACGCAGTAGCGTTGGTTATCCCGACCTGTTTGGCCAGATCATTGCCGAGTGCCGGTCGCAAAGCCAGACTCTTGATCATCTCAATCCGCTTTTCTTCCGCTAATAATTTGAAGAACTGTTTTATTTCTTCACTTTGTTTTTCACGCAATCTTTTTTTGCTGATAAAGGTGCCATATACCAGCACAAAGTGATCCTTATCAGGTTGGTAAACATACGTGAGAATTTCCGCAAAGGCATTGGGAACCAAATCGATGCGTTTGGCCGGTTCCAGGATCTTCACATTGATTTTCAAGTAGTTCGAAATGAATTCTTCTGTATTGGATTGGCAGGTATCGCGGCTGTTTTCCACTTCGGCACGGTCCAGCTCTTCAAGTTCATCCACATAGGGGGCAAATGCTTGAGCGTATCGCTCCAGCAAACGTAAAAGGCGTTGCCTGGCATCGGCGGGATAGCGGAAAATCTCCAGCACTTTTTCCTGATCAGTCGACGATAGGCTCTGGCAGTCTGCAAGTCGCTGTTCAAAGGCTTGCCGGTTGGCCAGAATGTTCGCGACATCCTTTTCATTCAAACAGTTGTCGCCTTCTTGCTGATAGATGTTTTCAACCATGCCATACAGCAGATGCTTTAGTACATCATCGTCGGATAGCGCCGCAATTTTTTCAGTCAACTGGTGAGTATCATGGATTTTTTCGCTGACCACCAGATCCCATAGCAGAAAGCAAAGAGGTTTATCAAAGAAGAAGGCGATCTCCTGGCGGTAGAACATCGACAAGCTGCTTTTGATCTCCTGAATAATTGCTGTCATTCGCAGGTGAGGTGAATACCCCGCATTTTCAAAATAGTTGCTTTCCATCTGGTCGCTGTCCGCAATGCGATTTAGCGATACCAGCATTTCAAACACAGGGTTGGTGCCAATCGATATTTTTGCCTTTCTCATGATAGACTCCTCGGTGCCAAGCTGCTGGGTTCCATATCAGCAGTCAGTCGGTTGAGCAGGATGTTCACCGTTTTGTCTAAGCGCTGCAACAGATGCAAGGCCGTTGTCTTCAGTCGGAGCTTCATAGCGTTTTTGGGTTTTCTTGTGCACACCAGAGAGTGAGGCAGCACATTTTCCAGTTTGCAGTATTGCCTCAACTCGGCACTATGCATGTCTGTAAATTCTGTGTCAAATCGATTCAACATGGCCAATCACACCCCTTTCTCATTGACACCATCATCATACAACCGTCTAATATAATTGTCAATAGTATTTTAGATAAATATCTAAAATAAATTTCCATTATATTTTACATGCACATATGATATATAAAGTTAGATGAGCATAATCATCCGCAAAACTGCTTAACAACAATAACGATATCGCCAGTTTCCTTTCAGCAGAGCGCTGCCGCTGATGCTGATCGCTCATATTGCGAGATGGTGTTATGAAACGGGTCATCACCACTGCCAGAGGATTCGCGTAAATTGTGAAACCGCCCAATTCGTGAACAGGCAGAACGTGTACTTGATAGGGAAGCAATCCCTGACTGCCGCAGGACTTACTCAGCCCACGCCGGCAGTAATGCGCGGGGGATATACCGGGTCGTGCTGATTTCGCTGTCCCGGAATCTGATCAGGATCAAGTATCCACTGTCGCCGGCAAAATAAAAGCTTCGGCTCGCGTTGAACAACTCAGCGATGCGGTCCGAATCGGTTATAGTTATTTCAGGGCTGCGCTGATACTGACGAATCGCATTGTCAGCTCTTGCTGCATACATCAGGGTTGACATGAAGCAAGATGAAAGATCATGGGTCTCTGAATCCGTCAGGATATCCCAATAGGGCTGCAGGATCTGGATGGATTCAATGACCCTGTCTTCAGGTTGCACAGCGTTCTCCTCCAGAAGCGCCAGGGTTTTCGGGTATGACTGATCAAGACAGATTTGTGAAAAAACCGATGAGTCATAATGATCCGGGGTCAGAATCGGCGGGTTAGAGGCGTAATTCATGTTCTGCCTATCAAACATTGGATCAGTATAGAAAGTCAAGGTATATTTTTCGAGATGTGCCGGTTTATAGCGATCTTCAACAGACTGGGCTTCCATCTCCTCTGACAGCACCTGACGGATTTGAACAGCTAAAGCCTCGTCAACCAGAACAGCCTGGTCGGATAAAGGCGTCGCCAGGTAAAGGCAGCCTTGGGAAAACGGTGAGGTTGTGTGAGGCATGGGACGATCTGAATGACCGGGCTCCGGATCCATGCCGTTCATATAGCCGCTGAAAAGATCATGGAAAGCCCTCGTGCGATCCAAAGCCAGCATGGCGCCAAGAACATCACTGGTGGCTGTTGCATAAAACCGGTGAACCTGACTTTTATCTTTTAAGGTGTAGGCCACCATTGAATAATTCGAAATGGATTGCCCTGGCTGAGCTTGATCCTGATCGATCAACTGCTGATGTAACATCAAAGCTGTTTTGATATCTTCCGGATCATCAAGTGTCAGACTTTCGTTATTATTGACTTGAAGCAAGCCGCCGCCGCCATAACCGCCCTGTAAAACCAAGTTGGGAAGCCCCTTATATGATATGCGCATATAGGCAATATCGCCGGCTTCCGGTAAGGAGCGGGAATAACCCAGTCCTCCTGTAAGCAGAATAACGATGGTTACGCCAATCAGGGCAAGGTAGGCAGGATAAACCCAAATGCCCTGCCACACAGGCCGGTCGATCAGGCGCAGCGGAAAAGCCAGACCGGCGAACGTTAATGCGGACAAACCGATCCCGATCGCAATGGCTACGGATAACGCCAGGGGCGGCCAGCCGAACAGCAAATATAAAGGGGCCGAGAAAACTGCGAATACCAGGGGGAAGATCAGGCTATACCCCAAGGCTTTGCAGGACCCGCGCAGGCCAGTCTTCTCCACGTGACGGCTGATAAAGAACCTCCGCGCCAGCCAGATGAACGTGGCTGACACCAATAGCCACCCCGGTAGTAATCCCCAGGCAGGTGTCGCGGGCGTTATCTGGCCGTCAAAACGATAGCCGTATGCGTCAAAAAAAGTATTGAAAAAGAGGAATGGATTATATCTGGCAAAGCTGCTCACAAGATGATCAGGCAGGCCACGGACAACCTTCACATCAAAGGCATTTCCCCACAAGAAAACCTTCATCTGGCTGTTCAGACCCCATAAGACAAGCGTCGGCAGCATAAGGGCCAGGATACTGTAAGTACACGATTCAAGGAGTGTCCCGGACAATGTGCAGACGAGTGCTGTAACGGCATAAGCGATCAACGCTGTGAGCAGCAATCCGAGTCCGATCATGAGAGAATGTCCCAGTATTAATCCCGGATCAGTGGCCGCGTGCTGCGATCTGATGAAATTGACAGCCCCGCCGCAGACAATGGCTGTCAATACGGCCAGTGCCTGCCAGACCATCCCGGCCGCAAAACGCACGCCAAACAACTGGGCACGGCGCAGACCGATGCCAAAATAGAAATTGGCGGATCCGATCCGATACAGCATCTGGAATGAGCACAACGCTTGTACGAAGGCCAGGATAGCGATCATCAGAAGACTTATCTCCGGGTATCCCGTGCCCATGAAAAAGATGGTTCTGGTATGATACGGATCACTGTAC
>JAWSUP010000091.1:0-12833 GCA_033549405.1 Bacillota bacterium
GCAAAAGGCTGGACCTATCCGATTGAACTGGAAGAGCAGTTGCTGGACGCTGTACGCAACGGCGAGAAGAGCCGTGCACTGGGTCTGCTTGATACTATCGAAGGTAAGCTGCCGCCTTTGCCGGAGACAGTTGTGCACCTGCTGCATGGCAACATCATCGTAAATCTTCGCCAGCTGATGTATGACTTCAATGAAAGTGAGCTTGATCCGTCCATCGCTGTTCCCGATCTGACCGAACAATTGGCACAGGGAGATCGCGACGAACGGACAAAGATCATCCGCCTTTTCATCGAGCGCCTGAGCGTCGCCTTTTACAAACGCACCCGCCAGGATAAGTCGGAGATCGTCCTACAGGCCAGAACATTCATCGAAGCCAATTACCAGACCGGCTTGACTGTTAATGCCATAGCGGCAGCATTGTTTATCAGCGCGCCGTATCTGTATCGGCTCATGCGCGAGGAAGTCGGCATATCGCCGGCCCATTATCTGACCAACCTGCGGATCCGACATGCAACCCGGCTGCTGCGCAACTCAGATAAACCCATCGCCCAGGTAGCCAACGATGCAGGTTTCGAGACGGAGCAATGCTTCTTTCGCCAATTCAAAAAACAGATGGACTGCACCCCGAACCAGTATAGAAATCGTTACTCAATTCCGTAATCTATGTGACCCTTTTTCGACTAACTATTTCTATTCTATTCATTTTATATAGATATTGTTAGCAATTTTGTCGCTTTTTATTATTATTTGCACAAACAATTTCCGCTATAATGACGACATGGTTCACTAAAAGGTTCTGCCTGAATCGACCATACATCATGATCCGATTATGACCGTTACCGGTCTCATGCATTGACGACCGCTTCAATCCAGTATTGATCGCAATTTTTTACCCGAACCAACCGGTATCGCCGGAAAACGACAAAGGAGCGCGTGGTTCATGGCCAAAAACATTTACAAAGAATCCTTCAACCGCCGGATGAAACGAGAACTGGGCGCCATCAAGCGAGATCGCCTGCTCTATGTCATGGTGATTCCCGGCATCTTTTATTTTCTTCTTTTCCGGTATGTTCCGATGTACGGCATCACCATCGCATTCCGCGATTACAACCTGTTCCGCGGCTTCAGTGATGCCCCGTTCATCGGCTTTAAGGTGTTCGAGCGCATGTTCAATACGATCGCCTTCAACCGGGCTTTCTCGAATACCATCGTGATCAGCTTTGCCAAGCTGCTCTGGGGGTTTCCGGCTCCGATCATCCTCTCACTGATGCTGAACGAAGTGGCACACATGAAACTGAAAAAGTCCGTACAGACTTCGCTGCTGTTGCCGCATTTCATGTCTTGGGTCGTCATCGGCGGCGTTTTCTACATGATCCTGTCGCCCAATTCAGGAATCCTCCGCGATGTCGCCGCTATTTTCGGTTATGAAGGTACGATTGTCAACATCATGGGCGACAAGCGTTATTTCCGCATGTTCCTGGTCGTATCGGAGATCTGGAAAGGCATGGGTTACGGAACGATCGTCTATCTGGCGGCGATCGCCGGCATCGATCAGGAGTTGTATGAAGCCGCCAGATCTGACGGCGCCAGCAAGATGGCCCAGATCTGGCATGTGACCCTGGCCTCGATCCGGCCGATGATCGTGCTCCTTCTGATCCTCAGAGTCGGCCACATCCTCGATGCCGGTTTTGAACAGATCTTCGTCCTGTCCAACCCACTGGTTGTAGAGGTGGCCGATATCCTCGATACATATGTATACAGGATCGGTGTGGTCCAGGCGAACTACTCGCTGGGCACGGCAGCCGGTCTCTTCAAGTCTCTCATCGGGCTGGGCATGGTTCTGGGCGCCAATTACCTGGCCAAAAAGATCGACGAAGACAGCGGTCTGATATAAGAAAGGAGGTGGGCACATGAAGAAAAATCCAGCGGAAAAAATAAGCCAGGTGATCAATTATGCCATCCTGGTCATGCTTGCCATTTCGACACTCTATCCATTCTGGCACGTCCTGATGTACTCGATCAGCGATTCACGGGCTGCCATGTCCGGCGGATTCTTCCTCTGGCCGCGCGATTTCTCGATATCGGCCTATCGCCTGCTCTATCGCACCCGCATGATCATCACGGCCTATGGCAACACGATCGAGCGAACCGTACTAGGTACCCTCCTGAACCTGGCTTTCTCGGCATCGCTGGCCTACCCGCTGTCATTGCGGCGCTTCAGGCTGCGCGGCTTTCTCACCATGCTGATCTTTTTCACGATGCTCTTTTCCGGCGGTATGATCCCGACTTTCCTCCTGGTGCGTGAGCTGCGCCTGATCGACACCACCTGGGCCCTGATCCTGCCGGTTCTGGTTAGCCCGTTCAACATGTTCATCATGCGCAACTACTTCCAGAGCCTGCCGGCCAGCCTCGAAGAGTCTGCCAGCATCGACGGGGCCAAACCCTTGCGGATCCTGCTCTCCATCATCCTGCCGCTATCCCTGCCGGTCATTGCCGCTCTAGGCCTCTTTTACGGCATCTTCCACTGGAATGCCTTCTTTGATGGCATCCTTTATATCAACGATCCCCAGAAACAAGTCCTGCAGGTTTACCTGCGCAACATCATCACCGTCACAGCCATCGGCAGCACAACAACCATCGAAGACCGCGCCCTGGGCGCCGGTCTGAGCGAAGAATCCATGAAAATGGCGGCCATCTCAGCCTCGATCGTACCGATCATCATTATCTACCCGTGGCTGCAGAAGCATTTTGTCAAGGGCGTCCTGATCGGTTCAATCAAGGGATAAGGCGTCCCCCAATAAAATTTGTGTTCCACCTGCGTCACAGCAGGAATATAAAAAGGAGGAAGACACATGAAACAAACACCTATCAAAATCCTATCAATGGCTATTGTTCTGTTGTTCCTGTTCACCCTGGCAGCCTGTCAGGGCGCGACGACAACGACAACCACAGGAACAACGAAGGCCCCGACAGGAACGACGACAACGGCTGCCACAACAACGGCGGCGCCGACGACAACCGAACCGCGTGATCCGGTTACGATCACGTCGCTTCATTCCGAGGTGACCGTGCCGATCGAGCAGCCATCGATTGTACTCAAGGTGCGGGAACTGACTAACATTGACTGGCAGCCGATGCTCGTCGGCCCGGCAGACTACGCGACGAAACTCAATTCACTGATCGCAGCCCGCGATCTGCCCGATTTCTTCTCTTTTGGCTTGGTCAATGGTTTGGAGTACAAGCAGAACGGCATGCTGATGCAGCTTAATGACCTGCTGACAGAGTATGGCCCGGACATCATGGAAAATCGCGGTGACTATCTGGGCACAGGCCTGAATACTGCAGATGAAATCTGGGGAATCCCCACACCGCCAGGCTACCACAATGCCCTGGCCGTCCGGACCGACTGGCTGGCCAACGTAGGCCTTGACATGCCGGAAACCCTTGACGAGTTCTATGAAGTACTCAAAGCTTTCACGGAAAATGATCCAAACAAGAGCGGTTCAAAAGACACCATCGGCCTGGCAGCCAATATTCTGTACCCGACCATGTGGCAGCCGGTGTTCGGCGCCTATGACATCGCTTACAAGTTGCCGGTCATGGTCGACGGCGTCGTCACCAGTCACCTGCTGCATCCCGATTTCCTGAAAGTTGTCGAATTCTTCCGCACACTCTATCAGGAAGGCCTGATGGAGCCTGACTTCGCCACCATGCCGCAGATGTCTACCCTGGAAAAACTCTGGAATGGCACCTATGGCGTCATGGGCTTTACGCCGGTCGGCACAACCAACAACTGGATGCCCGGACGTTATGTCGAAGATCCGCCGCCGACTTTCGGCTGGGCGATCATCAAAGGGCCAGACGGAAAAGGTGGTTTCAACAAGTCTTATGCAACCGGTTATTATGGCCTCGCCTCAACCACTGAAGAACCTGAAGAGGCCATGAAGCTTGCTAATTTCCTCGGCAGCCCCGAAGGCGATCAGCTCCTCTATTTCGGCATCGAAGGCAAGCACTTCGAATGGGTCGATGAAGCAGAGGGCAAATACAAGTATCTGGCGCCTTACGACGACTCAGCCACACAGCGTGCCGACGGCGGATTCATCTTCTGGGGTCTTTTCAGACGTTGGAATGACAACGCTGAGATCCGCACCATGAATCCGACCACCCGCGAAGGCCTCGAACTGAGCCGCAATAATCCTGTCAGCGATGCCTACATCTTCCAGCAGCCGGCAATCGCAATTGATCTGGGCAATACCCTGACCGATATCGAAAATGAAGCCCTTGCCAACCTGGTCGTCTCTACAGGCGACATCGAGGCCGAATATGCCGCATATGTCCAGCGCTGGCTCAATGAAGGCGGCGAAACCTGGCAGCAGCAGGCAACAGCAATCTACAAGGCAGAAAATCCCTGATTAAAAAGTCTTGTGCTTATCATATGACACCTGGGGAGCCGGCCATCCAGCCGGCTCCCTAACAAAAGACAGCACCAGCATCCGTGCAAAAACGGACTATTATCTGATAAGGAGAGAAAAATAATGGCCAGTCCTCTCACCCTGACAGACGGCGAAATAAGCAATTATCGGATCATCCTGCCCCGGAACGCCCCTGAAGCAGAAAATTATGCGGCCCGTGAACTGGCTTCGTTCATTGAACAGATCAGCGGCTGCTCTTTGCCTGTCGAAACTGACGACTCGCCCCATACGGCCTGTGAAATCCTGCTCGGGGCCGGTAACAATCATCTCCATCTGCAAAATTTCCGGTTCGGGGATATATCCCTGGAATCAGAAGAATTTATCATCCAGACGCAGAGCACCTGTCTGGCCATCGTCGGTGGCCAACCGCGCGGAACGCTCTATGGCGTCTATACATTTTTAGTAGACTATCTTGGCTGCCGTTGGCTATCATCCAAGGTCAGCCATATCCCTAAAAGGCAAATGTTGACCATTCCTCCGATCGACACAAGACAAAAACCGGCTTTCGAATACAGGGAGCCGTATATGCGTGACGCGTTTGACGGATCCTGGTGCGTCCGCAACAAGATGAACAGCAACAAATCCGACCTGACACCGGCCCAGGGCGGCCGCATGAAGTGGTATAACTTCCATCATTCGTTCTACCAGATCATCAATGAAAAAGACTATTTTGACGAGCATCCGGAGTATTTCTCTCTGGTGGACGGCAAGCGGTTGCGTGAGCGCTCCCAGCTTTGCCTGACCAATCCGGACGTTGTTCGCATCAGCATAGAAAAAGTTCGCCGGTGGATCAGTGACAATCCGGACTGCCATGTTTTTTCAGTCGGGCAGAACGACTGGCACAACTTCTGCACCTGCGACAGCTGCAAGGCGCTGGATGATGCCGAAGGCAGCCATGCCGGAACCATGATCCATTTTGTCAACCAGATCGCCAAGGCCATAGAAAAGGATCACCCGGATGTCCTGCTCCATACATTTGCCTACCAGTACACCCGCAAAGCGCCCCGGACCATCCGGCCACTGCCCAATGTGATCATCCGCTTGTGCACCATCGAGTGCTGCTTCAGCCACCCGCTGGAAAGCTGCAACCATGACCGCAACGGGCGCGACATGGGCGAAGGAAACCTGTTCCTGCGCGACCTGCGCGAATGGTCGCAGATCACGGACCGCCTTTACATCTGGGACTATATCACCAACTTCTCCCATTACCTGCAGCCATTCCCCAATCTGCGCGTGCTTGAGGCCAATATCAAGCTTTTCCAGCGCTATGGCGTCAAAGGCGTTCTGGAACAAGGTAACTTCTCATATGGCGGCGGCGGTGAGATGAACGAACTGCGTTCATATGTCCTGGCCAAACTGCTTTGGAATACGGATTATGGTGCCGAACGGGCCATTGATGAATTCCTGACTGGTTACTTCGGCATGGCAGCCCAGCCGATTGGCGCCTGGCTGAACTTATACCATGACGCTGCCAAAGATCATCACGCCCACATCAACGATCCGCCGGATTCGCCGTATTTCAGCGAAGACCTGCTGGATGCAGGCGAAAAGTGCTTTGACGAGGCTGAACGGCTCGCCGATGATGAAGCGATACTGCGGCGTGTCCGCATCGCCCGGTTGTCCCTCCGCTATGTCCGCCTTGGCCGTATGAGTCCGGACGACCCGGTCCGCAACCTGATGGCAGACCAGTTGGCAGCCGACCTGAAGCGCTACGGCATCACGGAAGTATGGGAACGCAGACCGCTCGATGTCAGTTTTGCCTACATCAAAAACAACTGGTTTGATCGCCGTCGCGAAATACCGCGCTGGGACTACTACATGTAGCCTGTTGAAATGGAATCAGCTTGAAGGAGTTCATCATGCAAGCCAGTGTAACCTTTCAAAACGGAGCCGCCTGGATCGATATTGATGGCGTCAAGACCGAACCAGTCGCCTATCGTTCGTTCTGGCCTCAAGGACAAACAATCAAGAATTTCTCCGATCGTGAGTTCCAGTTTTATGGCGTCTTCCCCTCCGGGATCCTTTGCTCCCTCAAAGTGCCATATTCACAGTTTGGCGAAGTCTGGACCGGGGATGGCCAATATAACTGGGACAACCTGCGTGCCCAGGTTGACCAATTCGTCACCAATGCGCCTCAGGCTCGTTTCGCCCTGATGGTGCATCTGGACACACGCGACTGGTTCCTGGAAGAAAACCCGGGCTGTGCCGATTCATTCAACCGGCTGGTCCAGACAGCCGGCTGGCAGAAATGGCGCCTGGCCGCCACCCGCTATCTGCGTGACCTACTGGATTATCTGGACCGCCATTACCCGGAACGGGTCTTTGCCGTTTTCCTTTTCGCCGGAGGCACCTGTGAATGGTTTAGCCGTTATCCGGCAGAAGGCCTGGAACCCAACCCGATTGCAGAGCAGGTCTACCGGAACTGGTATGGCCCTGGCGCTGCTATTCCTGTAAACGATGAACTGCGCCATACAACGGACGGTGTCTTCCGCGACCCGGTCACAGATGCCAACGCCATCCGCTATTGGCATTTCCACAATGAGGTGATCGCAGACACGATCGCCTGGTTTGCCCTGCAGGTCAAGGAGCATACAAACGGCTCCCGCCTTGTCGGTGTCTTCTACGGTTACCTGATGACATTACCCAATCAGACGCTTGTCCCAGTCGGCCATAATGCTTTGAGTCGCGTGTTGTGCGACGAAAACATCGACCTTTTCTTTTCACCGGCTTCATATCGCCTGAGACGCCTGGACAGCACAAGCGGCTTTCAGCTGATCATTGACAGCCTGCGCCTGCACAAAAAGCTCTATTTCCATGAAGTCGACAATACGACACATCTGGCCAACAACAATCCTTATGCCGGTTTTTTGCAGAAAACCCATCACAAACGCATGGAGGACGAGCAGCAGACCGTTGCTTACTCCAGACGGGAAACAGCCCTGGCCATGATGCATGGACAAGGGTACTGGTGGTTCGATATGTTTGCCGGCTGGTACGATGACGATCACCTGATGGATGAGTTGGCCAGGATTCGCGACGTTACACGGCAGTTCTGGCAGGGCGACATGCGTTCGTCAAGCGAGGTTGCTGTTTTCGTCGACCAGGAAAGCAATTTCTTCGTCGGCTTTGATACCTGCATCCACGAGTGTCTGGTCATCGACCAGGCTGAGGAACTGGGCCGCATGGGCACTCCCTGGGACTGCTATGTCGCCGATGATCTCTGCCACCCGGATCTGGCGGATGACTATAAGCTTTATATTTTCCTGAATCTGTTCAAACCCTCAGAGCAGATCCAGAATCAGATCCGACGGTTGCGGGAACAGGGCAAATCGCTCTTTTTCCTTTATGCGCCTGGATATATTTCAGATAATGGTTTTTCGCAAATGGCCATGCAGGCCTTGACTGACTTGCCCCTGGTCCGGCTGGATCCGGCAGCCGGACAGATCGGTACAGAAAAACCCGGAAGAGGAACAGCCACCGGACAGATTAGAACGACCCTGTCAGGCAAAGAACAAACCTATGGTTTTACCGATACTGTAGCACCGTTGTTCACTCTCACGCCAGATCATGACAAGAGAATTGACGTGCTCGGGCAGTATGCTGATAATGCACAACCAGCCCTGGTGCTCAGGCAGCGCAGCGATGCTTATGACGCCTGGAGCGGCGCCGGTCTTGTACCTGGAGCGGTTCTTCGTGAACTGGCTCGCAAAGCCGGTGTCTTTATATATTCTGAAACAGACGATCCCATCTATGCCAATCGTGGGCTTTTTGGCCTTTATACGCATCAAGCCGGACAGCGAACCGTTCGCTTCCCGAACAACGTCATATTACAGAACGTATACCAGACAGAGCGTCAACTGACGACACACGACGGCTGCATCACACTCGACTGTTCCGACAATGAGATGCATCTGTTCATGATAAATGCCAGATAGCTTAATAGGATATTAAGGGTAAAAAATAGCCAGTAGAAGCAGGAGGAAGTAATCATGCAAGCCAATATAGCTTATCATAACGGAGCCGCCTGGATCGAGATCGATGGTGTCAAGACCGAACCGGTCGCCTATCGTTCGTTCTGGCCTCAGGGACATACGATCAAGAACTTTGCTGACCGCGATTTCCAGTTCTATGGCGTCTTCCCCTCCGGGATCCTTTGCTCCCTCAAAGTGCCATATTCACAGTTTGGCGAAGTCTGGACCGGGGATGGCCAATATAACTGGGACAACCTGCGCGCCCAGGTCGACCAGTTCGTCAACAATGCGCCCCAGGCTCGTTTTGCCCTGATGGTGCATCTGGATACGCGCGACTGGTTCATGGAAGAAAACCCTGGCTGCGCCGATTCATTCAGCCGGCTGGCCCAGACGGCCGGCTGGCAGAAATGGCGCCTGGCCGCCGCCCGTTATCTGCGCGACCTCCTGGACTATCTGGACCGCCATTACCCGGAACGGGTCTTTGCCGTTTTCCTGTTCGCCGGCGCCACCTGTGAATGGTATACGCGCAACCCGGCGGAGGGTCTGGAGCCCAACCCGATTGCGGAACAGGTTTATAAGAGCTGGTACGGACCAGATGCCGGCATGCCGGATTTCGCTGAACAGCGCCGGACAACAGACGGTGTTTTCCGCGACCCGGTCGCAGAAGCCAATGCCATTCGCTACTGGCGTTTTCTCAGTGAAGTGGTCGCAGACACGATTGCCTGGTTTGCCCTGCAAGTAAAAGAGCACACCAACGGTTCCCGACTGGTCGGCGTCTTCTACGGATATCTGATGGAACTGCCCAACCGGCGCATGATCACGGAAAGCCACAATGCCTTTACCCGTGTCTTGTGCGACCAGAATGTCAACATCCTGTTCGCACCGGCGTCCTACAGCTGGCGTCGGCTGGACAGCACAAGCGCTTTTCTCTTGCCGGTAGACAGCCTGCGCCTGCACAAAAAGCTCTATTTTCACGAAATCGACAACACGACGCACCTGGCCAACGACAATCCATATGCTAAGGCACTGCAGCAGTACGCCCATAAGCGTATGGCCAATGAGCAGCAGACCATCGCATATTCGAGGCGGGAATCTGCCCTGGCCATGATGCACGGCCAGGGATACTGGTGGTTCGACATGTTTGCCGGCTGGTACGATGACGATCACCTGATGGACGAGCTGGCCAGGATCCGCGACGTGACGCGCCGGTTCTGGCAGGATGATATGCGTTCAGCCAGCGAAGTGGCCGTTTTTGTCGACCAGGAGAGTAATTACCATGTGGCCATCGAGTCATGCGTCAATGAGTGCCTGGTCAAGAATCAGGCGGAAGCGCTGGGGCGCATGGGCGCGCCCTGGGACTGTTATGTCGCCGATGACCTGTGCCACCCGGATCTGGCGGATGACTATAAGCTCTACATTTTCCTGAATCTGTTCAAACCCTCAGAGCAGATCCAGAATCAGATCCGGCGATTGCGGGAGCAGGGGAAATCCCTTCTTTTCCTATATGCTCCCGGGTACATTGCCGACAACGGTTTCTCGCAGATGGCCATGCAGACCTTGACCGGACTGCCCCTGGTCCGGCTGGACGCAGCAGATTCAGTGTCCGGACAAATCAATACAGCCCTGTCGGGTCAAGAACAGACCTATGGTTTTACCAATGCTGTAGCACCGCTATTCACCATTTCAACTGATGACGCAACTGGAATTGACGTGCTCGGTCAGTATGCTGACAATGCACAGCCTGCCCTGGTACTCAGACAGCGCGGCGATGCTTATGATGCATGGAGTGGTGCTGGCCCTGTACCGGGTGCCGTCTTGCGGGAATTGGCTCGCCAGGCAGGTGTTTTCATTTATTCTGAGACAGATGACCCCTCCTGGGCGAATCGGTCGCTTTTCGGCCTTTATGCACATCTGGGCGGACAGCGGACGATCCGCTTCCCGGAAGATGTCGTGCTTGAGGATGTCTATCAGGCCGGTACATTGATCCCATCAATCGAAAAGAACGTTGTTCTGGATTGCCAGGACGATGAAATGAGGCTGTTTCGAATTTTGAGCAGCAAGTAAAGGTGTGACGAAAAAATGAAGGCAGAAGATGAAGGATTCATTGCCGTCGACGGCGGTGCGACCAAGACAGATCTGATCTTGTTTCGCCGCGATGGAACGATCATCAACCGGGTGATCGGGGGTCCGACCAACTCAAGTGAAATCGGGTTTGAGCGTTCAGTCGAGACGCTGCGGGACCTGTTCGGGCAGTTACTGAACAGGCATGTCGGCCTGTCGAAAAAGATCACAGCGGTTCATCTGGGCCTCGCTGGCGGCGGTCTGGAGTCTAACAGGCCGCGTTACCGACAGTTCCTGCAGGAGCTTTTCCCGCACGTCCGTCACATCAGCAACGGCAGCGACGCGATCAGTGCCCTGAATGCCGGCCTGCGCACAGGCGACGGCATGGTCTTGATCGCCGGCACTGGTTCTGCCGTCTTCGTCCGCAGCGGCGGCGAGATCCGCCAGGTAGGTGGTTGGGGCCATCTGCTCAGCGATGAAGGCAGCGGCTATGACATCGGCCGGATGGGGTTGCGCCGGGTGCTGCAGGATTTGGACGGACGCATGCCTGCGACCCTCATGACCGGCATGATGCACCAGGCCATCGGCCAGCCGGTCGACAAGGCGATACCTGAGATCTACAGCGGCGGTAAGCGCTTCATATCCGCAATGGCGCCGCTCGTTTTCCGCGCGGCTGACCAGGGGGATGAAGCCGCCCTGGATATTCTTAAAGAGAGCGCCAGGCAGCTAGCCCTGCTCCTTCAGGCCGGCAGCCAATTCCTCTCTGACCCGCCTTTCCTGGTCGTCTTGTCCGGCGGTCTCTGGGTTGCCAACGACAATCTGCTCGAGCGCCTGGTCTTCTCGCAACTCGACAACCGCTACAAGGCGATCAGGCCACAGTTGCCTCCGGTCTTTGGCAGCGCTGTCGACGCCATGTCCGGAGCAGGATTCCCGGTCACACCGGCATTTGAGCAACAGTTTAAGGTTTCATTGAGCCGCTTCGGCTATGCCGGCAGCAGTGAAAACGGTGCCATTCAAAATTGCCTGTCAACCGAAAGTCCGGCAGAGGTGCTTCTGCCATGATTGCCCGAATCGCCAGGAACGATGGATGTTTCCGGATCGAGATCAACGATGGTATCATGGACAAAACACAGAAAGAAGGTGGACCGGATGACTCATGACTTGTTGCTCGCCGTCGATGGCGACGCTGAGCGCAGTGATACTGTCCTGTTACTGCCAGATGGTTCTGTACTGGCCCATGTAACCGGAGGACCGGCCAACCCCAGTGATATCGGATCTGAACGGGCGGTGGGCAATCTGCGGACCATGCTGGAAAAGATCCTCGCCTCTTACGGCGGCCTGTCAACGACGCTGCAATCTGTTTACGTGGGCTTTGCCGGCGGTTGGGTCGGTGATAACCAAAAGCGCTATTACAATATCTTGCGCGGACTGTTACCGGGCGCACGCCATCTCGACAACAGCAGCGACGCCATCAACGCCTTGACTTCAGGTATTGGCCAGCAGGACGGGATCTCCCTGATCGCCGGCATCGGCTCCATCGCCCTGGTACGCTGCAGCGGCACCATCAACCAGGTCGGTGGCTGGGGTTACCTGATCGGTGATGAAGGATCCAGCTTTGAGATGGGCCGGCTCGGTCTGCGCGACGCCCTGATGGCCATTGACGGCCGCGGTGATATGACCCGGCTGGTGTCGCTCTTTGCCTATCACATCGGCAAACCAGTCGTCCAGGCGGTCCCTGAGATTTATCACGGCGGTAAACGCTATATCGCCACGCTAGCGCCGCTGGTGATTCAGGCCGCTGAAGAGGGCGATGCCGTTGCGACAGAGATTGTCGACACATGCACCCGCCAGCTGGCCCGGATGCTCCAGACCGGCAGCCGTTACCTTTACGATACGCCCTACAAAGTGGTCATGACCGGCAGCCAGTGGGACATCAACGGCAAGATGCAGTCAGGCGTCCAGAAACACCTGGATGAGAACTTCGAATTGATCCGGCCTGACCTGCCGCCGATCTACGGCGCAGCGCTCGAAGCCATGTACCTGTTAGGCAATGAACCCGGCAACGCTTTCAAAGAACGATTCGCCGAAACATTCGGGAGGGTCCGCACAAATGGATAATGCCAAGAAACCGGCAGAGAAACTTGAATTATTAAAGACTGAACAGGTCAATCCGCTGACAGCTGATTTGGATTCATTGGACACAGAGTCTATGGTTCGCCTGATGAACCGGCTCGACCAGGCTGTCCCGGTGCGCGTCGGTGAAGAGGCGGCAGCAATAGCCCAGGCGATTGACCTGGTCGTTAACCGATTTAAGGCCGGTGGCCGGCTG
>JAWSUP010000092.1:0-12728 GCA_033549405.1 Bacillota bacterium
GTATTGATCGGCCGGCCTGCCGCTCAATCAACTGGTCCAGATCGATAAACGAGATCCCCAGCTGCTCTGCCAGGCGTTGTCCAATCGTAGACTTGCCGCTGCCCATGTAGCCAGACAAGACGATTTTGAGTGGGAACTGCCGTAAAATGGCATTTGCTAAAGCTTCCCGGACTTTTTGCATGGACGGTTCGGGGAAAACGGCCGTCGGGTTCCAGATTTTCTGGGCAGCCAGCGCCTGGCTGAACAGCATGCCCAGACCGCCTTTGGCAGGTATGCCAAGCGATCTGGCTGCAAGCACCAAACGGGTCGCGACAGGATTGTAGATTGTATCATAAACACGGTTAAACCAGGCCAGGTCGCTTTTCAGGAGCGGCATGCCACGGGTCTGCGGCCACAGACCAACCGGCGTGCCGTTCAGCAAAGTCCATCCGGCTGCCATGTTTTCAGGGGCTGTCCCTTCGGACTGGCGACCTGCTTCATGGCGCCAATCATCCAGTGTTTCGGGGCAGATCAGGCAGGCATCCGGTTGCCGCAGGCGGATCGCAGCGGCCAGAGACCTGGCCTGTTGTGGCCTCCGGGCGGTTATCCAGGTCTCACAACCTGCTGCCGCAGCTGCATAGGCCATGGTGCGGCTGACGCCGCCGGCACCCAGGATCAGCACTTTTGTGTCTGGATGCAGGGGACATTCGCTCTTAAATGCTGCATAATCGGTGTTATAGCCGGTACCCTGAAAAACGGTGTTGACCGATAAAATCCGCTGAGCGGTCGCATCGAGACCGGACAGGTACGGGATGATGGCTTCTTTATAGGGGATGGTGCAATTGAAACCGGCCAGTTCCCGTGACAGTCGATTGACAGTCCCCGGTAAAAGGTCCGCTTCGATGTCATATAGCCGATAGGTTCCGGGCAGCGCCGCGGCAGCCAGAATCGACTGGTGGATAAAGGGTGACAGGCTGTGCCCGAGCGGATGTCCGATCAGGCCATAGTCAATCGCACGCATACCCGGCCTCCTTCAGGAGCCAGGCCGCCTTGATAGCCTGGTTGCCGTCCGGCAGCATCAGCTGCAGGCAGCCGCCTTCATATGTGCGCAATTCTTTGATTCGGATATTGCTGATATTGATGCCGTTTTCACCGAGCAGCGTTGTCACTTGCCCCAGGACACCCGGTTTGTCGCTGACATAGACCGTCAGCATGCTGTGTGCAACCAGCGCGCCCCGCCCGTCGACCGGAAGGCTGTTGCGATACTGGGCCGCCTGGTAAAAAAGCCTGTGCAGGGCGGTCTGGTCTTTCTCATCGATTGCCGTCGCATATTCGTTCAGAATTGCGATATAGTCCTGGAGCGCCGGCAAGAGGCACCGCCTCGAGTCAAGGCTGATGCCGGCCCAAAGCAGCGGGTCTGATGAAGCGATGCGCGTGATGTCGCGAAATCCCCCCGCCGCCAGCCGCGTCAGAGAACCTTCGTCGGATCTGGCAGCCAGTAATGACAAGGCGGATGCGGCCACATGCGGCAGATGGCTGACCGCCGCTACGGCCCGGTCGTGCTCCGCAGCGTCAAGTATGACCGGAGTAGCGCCGATCAGGCGGATCAGTGCTTCAAATCGTCTGAGTGTGGTATATGGCAACAGCGTCTCCGGATGCAGGCACAACACATAAACCGCGTTTTCCAGTAATGTCTCCGCTGAAAAAAGGTAGCCCTGACGTTCTGATCCGGCCATGGGATGACCGCCGATAAAGCGGTCCGGAGCGACCTGATCCATGATCGGCTGCTTGACACTGGCGACATCGGTCAGCAGCCCCGGACAGAAATCGGAGGCCAGTCTGACCAGCCGCGGTACGGTCTGTGCCGGTGTGCAGACAAAGACGACATCGCAGTCCTGCAGCAAAAGCCATGCCTGCCGGTCGGCGACCGCGCCTGAACTGTCGTCAGGACAGATGACGCCGCCGCTGGCCAGCACATTCTGTTCTTTCGCCGCATCAATGACAGAACGGTCGATATCCAGACCCACAACCGGAATACCCGCTTTTCTCTGCAAAGCCCTGGCAATTGATCCTCCGATCAATCCCAGGCCGATGACACCAGCCCTGGTAAAAGTATGTTGAGCGGAGCTGCCGCCTTTTGTCTGGTCGTTTCTGTCCATTCAGATCTCCTTATATTGATGCACAGCCGGTATCGTTTCACACCTGGCTGCCGTTTCCTGATTGCACTTATTCTGACTGCTGCCAGTCTCTGCGTCAAGGAAATAGCGTTCAGAAAAGCTACGGTTTCACGCTATCCCGGTGTTTGTCCGTCAGTTCAGGTTAACAGCCCCCCGGGAGCTGCTTTAAAGATAGCGCAGGACCGCTTCCTGGTTAACGGCATGTAGCAGTGCGTCTTCCCGGCTGATCTGGCCTGAGCGCAAAAGCATGGCCAGGCACATGTCCATCGTCATCATGCCGGATGAAGCGCCCATCTGGATGACGCCGTCCACCTGAGGCGTCTTGCCGTCGCGGATCATATTGCGGATCGCATTGTTGACCAGCATAATCTCAAAAGCCGGGACCAGGTTGCCTTTTATTCCCGGCAGCAGCTGCTGGGAAACGACTGCCTGCAGAACGGTCGACAGTTGGATACGAATCTGCTGTTGCTGGTTTGGCGGAAAGACATCGATGATCCGGTCGATTGTCTTGGCAGCTCCGACAGTGTGTAGCGTTGACAAAACCAGATGTCCGGTCTCAGCAGCAGTCAGTGCAATGGCAATCGTTTCGAGGTCACGCATCTCACCGATCAGGATCACATCGGGCGATTGGCGCAGCGCAGCGCGCAAAGCACGCTCATAGGTCTGGCTGTCTGTGCCGATTTCGCGCTGGTTGATGATGCTTTGGCCATGGCGGTGCAGGAACTCGATCGGATCCTCAAGTGTCAGCACATGGCAGGCGCGCTCGTGATTTATCTTGTCAATCAAGGCAGCCAGGGTCGTCGTCTTGCCGCATCCGGCCGGACCGGTCACGAGAATCAAGCCCCTTTGTCGTTCTGTCAGACACATGACGCTATCAGGTATGCCAAGAACGACCGGATCCGGCAGTTCTGTGTAGATCCGCCGCACCGTGATGGCGCATGAACCCCGCTGACGAAAAATATTGATGCGAAAGCGTCCGATCTGGCTGATCGATAATGAGAAATCAACCTCACCATGATCAAAAAATGTTCTGCTGCTTTGTTCACGGTCAAATAATTGCCTGGCGCCGGCTTCTGTATCTTCCTGATTGAAGCAGGGGTATTCAGTCAGTTCGTGCAATGCACCGTCAATTTTCAGGATCGGCGGTTTTCCGACCGTTACGAACAGGTCGGAGGCATGCAGGTGAACCATTTTTTCCAGAATGTCATACATCTTGTTCATTGGCCTATCCTTCCCAGACTCCACCCGGATGTTGATCGTAGTCAAACGGAAGGCGCCACCAGATCCAGCGGGTGATTGTGATTGAAGGGGCTGCACCGGATTCCTTGCCGGGATCGATCAGCAGGGTCATTTCGATACCCTGTTCAGCTTGCTGGTCTATAGCGATTTTGGCGTCAATCCGGATAAGCCCATCCACCAGCAGCACTTGCTGCTCAAGGACCGCCGGATCTGTCTCAAGTTTTCCGGAAAGTTCATCGATCTGCAGCCGTTTATCGGCCATCTGAAACTCGAATTCACCGCAAGTCTGGCCGATCAGCGCAAGTACCTGCTCAGCCCGGCTGTCTGAGGCATAATAAGCCTGGTTCCATTCCGCCCGCCGGACTGCCATGCGCAGATCTGCTGCAGCCGTCACAAGGGCCAGGATGCCAAAAAAGATCAAAAGTACAAGAAGCAGGATGATCAGTGCTGAAGCAGCCCCGTCTTTCTTGCGCAGATGCATCGCAGGTGTAGCTGCCAGTCTCATGGCACACCTCGCTCTGCGCCAAAATAATGACCAGCCTGCAGCGCATAAATCGGCTCATCGCCTTTGTCTGGATAATGAAAAACAGCTATGTCCAGCAGCCATAAATTCGCCGCCACACCCGGCTGCACAGTCAGGTCCGCCTGATAAAGGGCGACGTCTTTCTGACAAACTTCAAACGCCTGGTCCAGGTAGATCGTTATCGGGGATTCCGACTGATGTGGTCTATCTTGCGACTGCTTCCACTGGTCGGCAAGATCCGACGCGCAATTGACCGCCCTGTCCAGTGTCTCAGTCCGCAATGTCACGGTTTGTGCCTGGAAAAAGACCTGAACGATCATCGTGCTGAAGAAAGCCAGCAAAGCGATCGCCATGATCAGCTCCGCCAGGGTAAAGCCATGTCGATTCCGTACCCTTCCTGTTGTCATGGCCCGACACCTCCGCTGTTCAGCCCGATAGTCCGCGTACGCGACCGGGCCATTTCTCCAGAACCGTTCACGAGGGTCACACTCAGTTGCCGCGGTGATGGCATAGACAACTGCATTGTTTGTATATCGGCGATCTTGTTTCCCATCTCCGGTGTGACAGCGGCATTTTCCCGGACAAACAGTTCATACAGGCTGCCATCATGAATATAGATCCAGGTCAGGAATGTCTCTTCGCCGACCGGGCGGCTGATGACCAGGGCGTCGTTGCCGCTGAAAGGGTCAGGGCGGATATCGATCCGGCCTGCCACATCATGGCTGCGCACCTTTACATCGATATAGGATATGCCGATCCTCAAGTCGGACGTACTGTTCTGCCAGTCTGTCAGACGCAGCCAGGCAGAACTGCCGACCCCCGTTAATGTGAAGACATAAAACGAGACGAGGATCAGCAAAAACATGACCAGGACCATTTCGATCAGTGTGTAGCCACGTCGTCTCATTGGCGAACATCCTCCAGGAACTGCACATCGATGATCGGGTAGATGTTGTCGCCGACAACTTCGTACACGAAAGCGTAGTGTGCCTCGTCCAATATCAGGCCATAATGTGTTTGCAGGTATTCAAGGTTGGGCGGATAAGCGCCTTCCAGGGCGTAACACTGCATGACTGTTTGTGCAACCGCTGCCTCAACGGTCTGAAGCCCGCTTTCCCGGCTTCTGGTCTGGAGATTGCCGAAGCTGCGCCAGACCAGCAGCAGAACCAGCAAAGATACCAGCAAAGCAATGATGACACCGGTCATTTTAAATGTGTTTTGATTCATGACCGTCCACCCTCTCCGTCAGCCGATCGACGACATGATCTCGACAAGCGGCAGCATAACCGTCAGCAGGATGCCGCCGACGATCAATGAAAGGATAATCACCAGGAAGGGTTCAACGAGACCGGTCAGACGTGTCAGACGGTTGTTGACCTCATTTTCGTAAGCATTGGCCAGTTTGCTCATGACCACATCCAGCTCACCGGCGCGGCTGCCCAACGCCAGCATGCGGACGAACAGCCTGGGAAACAGTTCCATTTCCTGGAGTGCAGCAAAGGTATCCTCACCCTGATTGATTTTCGTGCGACTTTCTGCTATTCGCCCGCTGACAATGCTGTTATCCATGACGGATTCGGTTAAAGACAGTGCCGCATCAAGATCGACACCGCTGCGCAACAGATAATGAAGTGAAATAGAAAAGCGGGAGGCGTATAAGCGGCGGTAGACCGGCCCAATAACCGGCAGCTGCAGCAGTGCCTTGTCGATGAAACGCCTGCCGCCAGAGCTCAGGCGCAACCAGAGCCAGATGCCTGCCACAATGATAACGATAAGCGGAACCAGCCAGAGCGCATGATTAGCCATGAAGGTCCCGAATGACAAAAGCCCCTGAGAAAAAGGCGGCATGGTCCCGCCAAAAGATGCCAGGATCTGGCTGAACACCGGCAGGACCCGGACGACCAGAAGCAGGATGATGGCCAGCATCATAAACAGAAGGACGAGTGGATAGACCAGCGCACTGCGAACTTTTTTGCGCAGCTCGCTGTCACGCATGTAGAAATCAGAAAGGCCGGAAAGAACCTGATCGAGGTTGCCTGAAATCTCGCCGATGCGGACCATGCGTACCAGGTACGGCGGAAATGACTCCATATCCTGCATGGCGTCGGATAGCGGCACCATCTTCTGGATACGCGCCGCCAACTGGTCGAGAACTGTTTTCAGCCGTTCAATATCGGCACTTTCCGCCAGAAGCTCGATACCTTCGGGAAGCAGGATGCCCGAACGTTGAATCAGCGCGATCTGCTCGCACAACCAGGCAAGCTCTGCCGGTTCCAGCTTGATTTTATGTTTTGAAGCCATAAGGAACCTCCCTATTAAGCGATATCTGGATCGTATCTGTTCGGACCACCAGGATAGATGACAAAATCATTATACACATCTGCACTCATGAATGCCAGATGAGACCGCAGGATCGTCCGCAAGGCCTGATTGGGGTCCTTCTTGCGACTTGTTTGACGTATCCGTTATAATAGGATAAGGATCCGCGTTTATTCGGAAAGTGGAAGGATGTTACAGATCTCTTGGATGCAGATCAACAGAATCACTTGTCTCGCGCAAGTCGCCCGTCGAACCGTTTGGCTGTCCGGCTGTTTGCCATGTCCGTGATTCTGTTCTGCCTGGCTGCTGTAACCGTCGCTTGCCGGCTGTTGCCTTCTGAGTCAACCGGTTCTTCGGGAAGCAGCGATCCTGGTACGAGTCCAAGTGGCACGACGGACAGTCCGGCCACCCCATTTCCGAGCACTCCGTCGCCGATCGTACCATCATCTGCGCCAACATCTGGCGCCACCCTGTCGCCAACAGCAGGCGCAACCACAGCAGTGCCGACCGGGCCTGCTGTGACCGGAACGCAGGTATCACCAGCGCTCACCACATCACCCTCATCAACATCGCTAACACCAACCGCAAAGCCGACTGAATCCGGATCGACAACGACAACAAAGCCAGCCACCACATCGACGACGACAACAAAGCCGACCACTACGTCTACGACGACAAAGCCAACCACCACAACCACCACAACAAAGCAGACCACTACGTCTACGACGACAACAAACCCGACCACCACATCCACAACAACAAAGCCGACCACCACGTCCACGACGACAACTGCAGAAGGCGACTTCCCGGCCAAAAACTACGGCACTTTCTTTCGCGACCAATATGGGCAAAACAGCCAGATTACCGAAAGTGAAGGCGGCGGCATTTTCATCGATACGGGCAGTACACCCTACGGCGTTGCCCTGGTGCGCGTCGACAGCATCCCTTCCAGCAAGCGGGTCAAAGTCATCGTCATCGCCAACAAGGCCAGCTATCAATACAACATTGTTGAGCGGAGCAAGTATATTGGTATACCAATGCAGTTGGGCAATGGCACCTATTCATTGACGATTTACGAACAGGTCGAAGGGACATCGTTCACGCCTGTTCTGGCCCATTCTTTTTCCGTTTCACTTGCTTCCAGTCTAAGGCCTTATACGGCTTCATCGATCATCAGCGATTTTTCACGCGGTTCTGCCTGTGTCGGCAAGGCGGGCAGTCTGTGCAGCGGTATAACCACCCAGACCGGCAGAGTAGATGCAGTTTATACATGGATCGTCAATAATATCACATATGACAGAGTCTTGTCGGCGAACATCAGCAATGACAAAACCTTGTACGATACCTATCTGCCGGATCCGGACCGTACTTATTCTACACGCAAAGGGATCTGCTACGATTATGCCTCGCTCATGTGCGCAATGCTCCGGTCACAGGGGATTCCCACCAGGATGATCAAAGGCTCCACGCCGCTTGGCTATCACGCCTGGAATGAAGTTTTTTTTGAAGGGCGCGGCTGGGTAGTCGTCGCCGCTTTCCGCTGGAAGGAAATCGACGGTTCTGGCTGGGTTCTTCTCGACAGCACCTGGGCTGCAGCCGGCTGGAGCCCCGAAAAGATCATCAGCACAACCCACACCAAGCAGCGGACATATTAACAGCTAATAAGGGATCGTAATCAATAGGTTCTTCTGTCGATCACCCGTTTCGCTTTTCCTTCACTGCGCGGCAGTGTCCGCGGTTCCACCAGCGTGATTTTTGCCGATATGCCCAGCGTTGACTGGATATCCTGGTACAAACGGCGCTCTGTCTGCTCAATTTCCTTGATCGAGTCAGAAAAGAACATCGGTGTCATTTCGATCTGCACTTCCATCTGGTCCAGATTATGAACACGATCGATATAGATCATGTAGTGCGGCTCCACTTCGCCATAATGCAGCAGAACGGCCTCAATCTGGGTCGGAAATACATTAACGCCCCGAATGATGAGCATGTCATCGGCACGGCCGGTCACCTTTTCCATGCGGACCGTCGTCCGGCCGCAGTCGCAGCGTCCATAATAAAGCCGCGTCAGGTCATGGGTGTTGTAACGGATCAACGGCGTCCCCTCCTTGGTCACGCTGGAAAAAACCAGTTCGCCCAACTGACCTTCAGGCAGTTGTTCATGAGTATCGGGATCAATGACTTCCGCTATAAAATGATCTGATTGGATGTGTAAAAGATCTCCCGCTTCACAGCTGATCGATACGCCGGGGCCCAGAGTCTCTGAGAGACCATAGATATCAAATGCGCGCAGATCCAGCTTTTCTTCGATCTGCTGCTTCATGCCCAATGACCAGGGTTCTGCACCAAAGATGCCGACTTTGAGTTTCAACATGGATTTGTCGACTCCATTGCTCGCCAGTTCATCCGCCAGATGCAGCGCATACGACGGCGTACAGGCCAGCGCCGTTGGCTGGAAATCGACCAGGATCTGAATCTGGCGCTTGTGTTGCCTGATGAGACCGGAATGGTCGTCACACCCATGCGTTCAGAACCATAGTGCAGTCCCAGACCTCCGGTGAACAGACCATATCCGTACGCGACATGGAGGATATCTTTGGCTGTCATGCCGGTTGCGGCCAGAGCCCTGCTGCAGCATTCACTCCACATATCGATATCATTGGCGGTGTAGCCGACCACTTTTTGTTTACCCGTCGTACCGGACGATGAATGAATGCGAACGATTTCTTCGAGTGGTACGGCAAAGGTCCCATATGGGTAATTCTCACGCATGTCTTCCTTGTCTGTGAATGGCAGCCTGGCCAGATCATCGAGTGTTCTGATATCGCCAGGTTCAACACCAGCTGCTTTCATGCGCTCCGTATAATAGGGCACCGTTCCGTACATACGCTGCACACAATCGGCAAGCCGTTCTCCCTGCAATTGGCGCATCTGCTCAACAGGCATGGTCTCCATCTCTTTGTTCCAGATATAACCGCTCATTTTAACCCTCCCGCATCTTTTGTGATGCTGCTGCCGTACTACCGATAAAATATGGAAAATTATCTACCGCAGCCGGCCGTTTGTCAAGTCTCCAGCAGGCCTTTTGATTGCCTGTCCGGATTATCCTTCGTGGGCTCTGATAATATCTGCCAGGATAATGACAGCATGGCCCGGGTCGGGTGTGAACCGGTAGACCCGGTCATTATAGGCCAGATCGAAATAATGGCCAAAAGACGCACTGATACCCGATCGGTTTTCAACCGGTATCCGCAGGAATGGCTGCTGCATGAGCGCATCATCCCTGCCTTCAAAAAAGGACAGATGTCTGACCGTCATCTCCAATACGCCTGTGATCGCCTGATCGTTTTCCGGTTCGTCCGGCCAACTTAAGACGGCTGTATAACGACGGGAGAAAGATGGATCGGCCATCTGCTTTTTCAACTGTCCGATCTGCCAGCGATGCCAGGAAGCGACATCCGGCCAGATCCTGTCTTTAGTTGATTTATGAACAGTTGAGTCCATAACCGGCTCAATCAGTCCGGTCAGGGCGACTCTGCCCTGGTTGCCACAAAAACGGCACGTCAACGTATTCCGGTCCGATCGCATGGCCAGCTCGCGTCCGCAGGCCGGACATTGATGGCAAATCAGATCGATTCCCTTGGCGGGTGAACGGGTCCGATATCGATAGCGCGTTCGCTTCTGTTGATTGTAATCATTGTAATCCATAGCCTGAACAATCCGTCGCTGGATAGATTCAACTGTCAAATGTTTAATCTGATCGGCAGTGAACAGGCAACCAACATGCACATCGATCCGACCGGCACGTATGCCTTTTGGCGACCAGCGCGGCCAGGCCAGATAAGCGCCTTGCTCCATGACCAGGATAACCGTGCAGGCAGCTTTCTTGATCAGCTTGGCCATCGATGTGTCAATCGGCTGCAGACGGCCGTCCAGTGATCGTTGGCCTTCTGGATAGATGGCCACGGCGCCGCCGGAGCGGATCGTCAGAAGAATCGATTTGATCGCCTGAGTGTCGGTGCGAAACTGCATCTTTGGGATGGCGCCAAGCATATTCAATATAAAACGGGTTGTCCGGCTGCGGAAAAAGTCGCGCGATGTCACAAAGCGGATCTTCCTGGGCAGCATGGCAGTCGCCATAATCGCGGGATCGAGGTATGACGGGTGATTGCCGATCAGGATAACGGGACCTTTCACCTTACGGACTGCAGGGTCGACATGGACATGCAGCAAAAATACAAGTCGCAGCATAAGTCCTGCCAGCAGGGCCAAAGGCCAGTAAAACCAGCCAGATGGGTGCAACCTGCTTTTTAATGGGTGTTCGCTTGGTTCTTTCATCATCATCACTTCCGGTTCAAAGGCTGGTTCTGGCTTTTCATGCTGAGCGATATGCGTTTGCGGCCTGGATCGACCTGCAGGACCCGGACTGTGACCGCCTGGCCGGTCTGCACGACAGACAGGGGGTGCTTGACATACTGATCAGAAAGCTCGGATATGTGGACAAGACCATCCTGGTGCACGCCGATGTCGACGAACGCGCCGAAGTCCGCGACATTGCGCACGATTCCCGTGAGTGTCATGCCCGGCTTTAAGTCACTGATTTCCAGAATATCCTGGCTGAGCGTCGGCTGGGGCAGATCATCGCGCGGATCCCGTCCCGGCTTTGCCAAGGCATCAAGAATGTCTGACAGTGTCAGCGCACCGATTCCGAGCTGAGCGGCCAGCTCAGATGAATCATGTTGTCGCGCCGCTTTCGCCAGCTGCTCTGACGGTGGCAGGCGGAACAATTCACCCAGCTGCCGGACTTGGGCGTACGATTCAGGATGGACAGATGTATTGTCCAGGATTTCTGCAGCACCAGGTATGCGCAGGAAGCCGGCGCTTTGCTGGAAAGCCATGGGGCCCAGTTTCGGCACCTTCATGAGCTGCGCGCGTGCTGAGAACGAGCCGTTTTGTTCGCGCCAGGTCACGATGTTTTTTGCCACAGCCTGGCTGAGACCGGCAATATATGACAAAAGGGCTGCTGATGCTGTGTTCAGGTCAACGCCAACCAGGTTGACACAATCTTCAACGACACCACGCAAGGACTCGTCCAGCCTCTTCGTATTGATATCATGCTGGTACTGGCCGACGCCGATCGACCGCGGCTCGATCTTGACCAGCTCGGCCAGCGGATCTTGCAGGCGGCGGGCAATGGATACAGCACTACGCAGAGATACATCGAATTCTGGAAATTCTGCGGCAGCGAGTTCCGATGCCGAGTACACGCTCGCCCCGGCTTCGCTGACAACAAACCAGCGTATGGACAGCGCGTGATTCTTGATCATGTCACGCACGAACAGTTCGGTCTCTCGAGAAGCCGTTCCATTGCCGATCGCGATCAAGTCAACCTTGTGCTGCAGAACCATGGACACAATCGCCTGTTCGGACTGGGCAATCTGGCTTCTGGGTGGGGTCGGATAGATGACGCCTGTATCCAGAACTCTGCCGGTCGCGTCGACGACAGCGACCTTACAACCGGTTCTGAAGCCGGGATCCAGACCCAGAACGCGACTGCCGCGGATGGGCGGCTGCATCAGCAGGCTGCGCAGATTCGCGGCAAACACGCGGATCGCCTGCTCTTCAGCCTGCTCTGTCAGTTCTCGCCGCACTTCTGTCTCCAGTGATGGCAGGAGCAATCGCTTCCAGGCATCTTCCGCTGCGCGATTAAGCCATGATTCAGCAGCTGACGCACGGATGACCAGGCGGCTGGTGATGACAGCCAGCGGCTGATCCGGCGCGACGACAATCTGGACAGACAATATCTTTTCACGCTCACCGCGGTTGATGGCCAGGACGCGATGTCCGGCAATCGATCGGACCGGTTCACTGTACTGATAATACGGTTCGTAGACGGTCGATTCCTTTGTTTTCGCATGGGTCTCGATCTTGCCGTCGGTCAGCAGAAGCCGCCGCAGCCGACGGCGGGTCCACGCATCATCTGAAACCTGTTCAGCCAGAATATCCATCGCACCGGCAAAGGCGGATTGCGTGTCGGCAAGATTTTCCTGCTCACCGACCAATTGTTCAGCCAACCGGATCAAATCATGCTCAGCAAGCGGCTGGGCCAGCAAGAGATCTGCCAGCGGCTGCAGACCCGCTTCACGCGCTATCGAGGCGCGCGTTCTTCTTTTCGGCCTGAACGGCCGGTAAAGGTCATCGACCTCCGCCTTTGTCGTAGCCCCGGCTATCGCGGCGGCCAATTCCGGCGTCAGCTGCCCCTGCCCCTCGATCAGTCGTTTCACTTCTTCCTGCCGTTCCTGCAAAGTGCGCAACTGATCCAGGCGGTCTGCCAGGCGACGCAGCACCTGGTCATCCAGATTGCCCGTCTGTTCCTTACGGTAACGGGCAATAAAAGGAATGGTATTGCCTGCGTCTATCAGGGCCATAACCTGTTCTATCTGCTGATCCTGCAATTGAAACTCATTGTTCAGGATTTTCGTGATCACCAT
>JAWSUP010000093.1:0-12350 GCA_033549405.1 Bacillota bacterium
CTCTCGTTGAATTGAACTTTTGGCTCGTCTTTGTCTCAGGCATTGTCTTTTGGTCCGACAATGCCCCATTTCACTGTTCAATTTTCAAGGTCCGGTCCTCGTTTGTCTCGAGGCGCTTTGCTATCTTATCACCGTGTTATAGCGTTTGTCAACACTTTTTCTGCTCCTGTAACCCAACATTTTCCTGATGTTTATCAGGGGTATCGGCCTGTGGGAACCTGCATTAATCCGCATGTGGTGAAGAACTAAAACAGAAGGCGTGACGAATATATATTTTACAGCAGACAGTCTCTTATGTCAATTAAAAAGGTTCATCAGGTTGAACTTGCTGTAGATGGACACTGCTATCAAAGAGACGGTCGCCATGATCTTAATCAGAATGTCAAGCGAAGGGCCAACGGTATCCTTGAGCGGATCCCCGACCGTATCGCCGATAACTGCGGCGCTGTGGGCTTCAGTTCCTTTGCCGACACCCTCTATACCGCCAAATTCGATATACTTCTTGGCATTATCCCAGGCGCCGCCGCTGTTAGCGGAAAACAACGCCAGCATGACGGCGGATAGTGTCGATCCGATTAAAAGACCTCCGACAAATTGGGCGCCGAATATAAAGCCCGAAAGAACCGGAACAGCCACAGCGATCACAACAGGCAATTTCATTTCCTTGATCGCGCCTGCCGCGGATATCTTGATGCAGGTTGTGTAATCCGGCTTGTCTTCGCCCGTCAGGATACCTGGTTTTTCCCTGAACTGGCGCCTGACCTCATCGACCATCTTGCCAGCACTGACTGCGACAGCGTCGATCAGGAGGCTGGAGAACATGAACGGCAACGCGCTGCCGATAAAAGCGCCGGCCAGCACCTGCGTGCTGATGATGTTGAGTACGGCTTCGACAACATTGTCATCAATGCCCACCTGGGCATACATATATGAAACCAGCAGCGACAGCGATGCCAGGGCGGCGGATCCGATGGCGAACCCCTTACCGATAGCCGCTGTTGTATTACCAACCGAATCGAGCTTGTCTGTGATGCGGCGGACAACAGGATCGAGCTTGCACATTTCTGAGATACCGCCGGCATTGTCGGCGATCGGACCGTAGGTGTCGACGGAGACTGTCGCACTCAGGAAGGACAGCATGCCGATGGCAGCCATGGCAACACCGTAGATACCGGCAATTGCATTGGCGCCCAGAACAGCGCCAGCAAGAATGACAACAGGGAAAAAACAGGATTTCATACCGACTGCAAGGCCGTTGGTTATGGTCAGGGCTGTCCCTGTTAACGATGCATTGGCAATTTTACGGGTTGGCTTGAAATCGTAACTGGTGTAGAATTCGGCAAAAAATCCGATCATCATGCCGGCAACGATGCCCATCACGGCTGCGATCCAGGGTGACAGGGAGCCACCGTTGAAATTGATCGATGTGACATCGAAGCCACGAAAAAAGAACCAGGTGAAAAGGCCGCCGCCAATGACGATCAGCGAGGCGCTTGACCAAAGGGAAATATTCAGTTCACGGTGCGGGTGGTCGGACTGGCGGCGAAACAGCACATACATGATGCCGATGACGCAGGCAGCCAGACCGATAGCAGAAAACAGGATCGGATACAGCAGCAGCCGTTCAAGCAGTTCATTGCTGATAGGATTGGCCGAGTGAAGGCGAATAAAATATGTATAAGCAGCCAGGACGATACAGGAGATGATGGCGCCGATATAGCTTTCCAGCAGGTCGCTGCCCAGTCCTGCTACATCACCGACATTGTCGCCGACGTTGTCCGCGATGGTCGCGGGATTGCGTGGATCATCTTCTGGTATATGTGCTTCAGTCTTGCCGACCAGATCAGCGCCCATATCAGCAGCTTTGGTGTAGATACCGCCTCCCACACGATCAAACAGGGCGACAACAGAGCAACCCAGCGAATAACCGGTAACCGACATGGTAAATGGAATATATGAGATACCAAGCCAGTTTTCGATAACTGTGATTGATGAGGGATCAATCTGCCTGCCAATCTTCCCAAAGACGATGTAAATGATCAGCATGCCCAGAAGACCGAACCCGGCGACACACAGACCCATGACACTGCCACCGCGGAAAGCGACCTTCATGGTTTTGCCCAGGCTCTTTGTTTCACGTGCTTCATTAGACACGCGCACATTGGCAATCGTGGCGATATTCATGCCGATGTAGCCGGCCAGTGCGCTCATGAAGGTTCCCAGCAAGAATGTAACCCCGACATACCACTCTATGACAATGCCAAGGACAATTGCTATCACAATGGCTGCCATACCGATAATCCGATACTCGTGGTCAATAAATGCCTTGGAACCTTCCTGGATGGCTTCAGCGATTTCCCGCATTTCGGGTGTTCCTGGCGACAGTCGTTTGACCGCGTAATAGTTGTAGGCGGCAAATCCGAGTGTAACAGTGACGGCGATGGCGACAGCAATGATAAATCCAGTAAACACAGATCCAGTCTCCTTCATGTTTAGTGGCTGCCAAAAACAACTTGCTCTATGGATTTCCCGAAGGATTGACACGCTCGGGAAAAAGACCAACTAATTTCTCACAGCCCCATATTTGGCTTTATACGGTCTGCTTGATCAGACATGATAAGGTTGAAAAGCAATGTCTGCCAAATAAAGCCAGATTACATTTTAGCACAGATAAGTCAATGACAATATGCGATTCAATAGAAAAATCGAATTATTTCGAACTTTTTTCTCGCTTGCTTTGTACATTCCGTTCCCAGGCATAACAACAGATGCTATTGCTGTCCAGGACTTCGGCCGCTCTGCTTTGATCCGTGAACCACAGCTGCAGCGTCACAACTCGAACGAAATTCATCAGAACAGCGCTGTCACAAATCGTTTGCTGCTGATAAATTGAACATCGTCAACAGGTTTCTGCAGGTGCATATTTATTATTATTTTTATTGACAATCGGCTGTCATATTTTGTCACTAATTCGTCCATGGTAAATTTAAAGATCAGTTTCCGGCATATTCTCATCAATTCTTCCGACACGATCGCCTTGACAGCACGCTTCCGACAGTAAAGTTGCAAAAATATTTTTAGCTTGACATATTGACAATTTCGTATAATATGATTGAATAGAATTATAACAACAAACCTATTCATATTATTTGTGAACCCCATATCACAAAAGATGTGAAAAGAGAATGAGAGGAACGAATGATGAAAAACACAGTATTTCCAATTCATACAGAAAATGAACTGCGTCTGCCATATTATGTATTCAGTATCGGGTTGGACTATGCTCAGGAACATATTATCCGCACAGCCGGCTATCCTTGCTATCAGTGGATCCAGTGCCGCAGCGGCTCAGGCCGTCTGGTACTCGGCGAGCAGGAGTATCTGGTTGCAGAAGGGCAGGGCATATTCCTGCTTCCGGAAGAAGCGCATGAATACTACGCAGAATCTGATGAGTGGATCGTCGACTGGATTGGACTGACAGGTCCCGGCGTGACCGAGTTTTTTGAAAAGACGGCCGGCATGACCCGCTCTGGTGTTTATTTTGTCGCTCAGGTCGCACCTCTGCGTGAGACGATGGAAAAAATGCTGGCAACAGAACAGACCCAGAATCCGTTACGTAATCTTGATCTGTCTGCGCTCACCTATACACTGTTGATTCAGCTCTACCAGCTTGTATCATCTTCAAGCACAAACAGCCTGGCAACACGATACAACCGGCTGACGCCTGTCCTTAAATACATCGATGCTCATTATGCCGAGGCGATAACCCTCAAGGATCTTTCCGAGTTGCTCGGGGTGACACCACAGCACCTCTGCACCTTGTTCCGCAAGATTATGAACACCCGCATCTTTGAATACATTAATCTGGTCCGGATCAAAAAGAGCAAAGAGTTCCTGCTGGGTCAGTCCGGTTTGCCGATTCGCGATGTCGCTCATGCAAATGGCTTTGAAGATGTCAGCTATTTCTGCTACATATTCAAACGGATCGAAAAGATCACACCTGGTGATTTCCGTAAGCTGTATGTGAGAACCTGAACAATCACTCAATGCTGACAAGCCCTGCTAATCTGTCAGCCAATTTTATTAAAAGCCCCGCGTCGGAGACCGACGCGGGGCTTTTTCAATTCTGCAGGAGAATCATAGAGCAAGTTATTTCTCAGCAGTCTTTAAGACAGCCTGGGCTGCAGCGAGGCGGGCGATCGGTACACGGAAGGGGGAGCAGGATACATAGTCAAATCCAAGCTCATGGCAGAAGGCAATGGATGCAGGATCACCGCCATGTTCGCCGCAAATACCGAGTTTGATATCTGGTCGCGTTTGGCGGCCGAGATCTGTGGCTATGCGCATCAACTTGCCGACACCGACCAGGTCGAGACGGGCAGTCGGGTCGCTTTCAAAAATCTTCTTGGCATAATAGGCATCCAGAATCTTACCTGCATCATCGCGTGATAAGCCGTACGTCATCTGGGTCAGATCGTTGGTGCCAAAGCTGAAGAATTCAGCCTCACGGGCGATCTCATCTGCTGTTAGTGCTGCGCGCGGGATTTCGATCATTGTTCCGACTTTATAGGTCAAATTGGCGCCTGATTCCTTGATGATCTTGTCTGCTGTCTTGTTGATGATCTCCCTGACATATTTCATCTCGAGCACATCACAAGTGAGCGGCACCATGATCTCCGGTATGACGGACATGCCTTTTGCATTGACAGCAATAGCTGCTTCAATGATGGCGCGGGTCTGAATCTCGGCGATCTCCGGATAAGTGACCGCCAGGCGGCAGCCGCGATGGCCCATCATGGGGTTCATTTCATGCAGACTGCGAATAATGTCACGCAGGGCGTCTGCTGTCATATTCAGTTCATCTGCCAGTTCGATGATTTCTTCATCTTCCTGCGGGAGAAATTCATGTAACGGCGGATCCAGCAGTCGGATGGTCACAGGCATGTCTCGCATCACCTCGAAAATACCAATGAAATCGTTTCGCTGCATTGGCAGGATCTTTTCCAGGGCAGCACGGCGTTTGGTCTCATCTTTGGCGACGATCATCTGGCGGAAGGCGAAAATACGGTCAGGTTCAAAGAACATATGCTCCGTACGGCACAGGCCAATGCCTTCTGCTCCGAGCTCGACTGCTTTGGCAGCATCCCTGACGGTATCTGCATTGGTTCTTATTTTGAGTGTCCGCACTTCATCCGCCCATTCCATAATGATGGAGAAATCACCCGACATGCTGGCATCGACAGTCGCAATCGTACCGCTGTATACCTGTCCGGTCGATCCGTCGAGAGACAGGCTGTCACCTTCGACAAATCGCTGGCCGTCTTTTGTCACGAAATTCTTAGCCTTCTCGTTGATGACAAGGTCAGAACATCCCGATACGCAGCATTTCCCCATGCCTCTGGCCACAACAGCCGCATGAGACGTCATACCGCCGCGGCCGGTCAAAATACCCTGGGCTACATTCATGCCCTGGATGTCTTCCGGAGATGTTTCGAGACGGACCAGGATGACTTTCTCGCCGCGTTCGCTGGCCGCAGTTGCCTCATCGGCGTTAAAGTAGATGCGTCCACAGGCTGCTCCCGGGGATGCCGGTAGACCCCGGGTGATCGGCTTGGCCGCTTTCAGGGCATCCGGTTCAAAGGTCGGATGCAGCAGTGCATCGAGCTGCTTCGGATCGATTTTCATGAGTGCTTCCTGCTTGGTGTTCATGCCTTCCCGAACCAGGTCAACAGCAATTTTCATGGCTGCAGCCGCAGTCCGTTTGCCATTTCTGGTCTGCAGCATAAACAGGTGGCCGCGTTCGATAGTGAACTCCATATCCTGCATGTCTTTGTAATGCGCTTCCAGCTTGCCGGCAATCTGGCAGAACTGCTCGTAGACTTCAGGCATGATCGACTTAAGCTGGTCGATTGTCTGCGGCGTACGGATTCCTGCCACAACATCCTCGCCTTGGGCATTCATCAAAAATTCACCGTAAAGTTTGCTCTCTCCAGTCGAAGGATCGCGCGTAAAGGCGACACCAGTGCCTGATGTATTACCCATGTTGCCATACACCATTTCCTGTATATTGACGGCTGTCCCCCAACTGCCCGGTATGTCATTCATCCGCCGGTAGATAATGGCACGGTCGTTGTTCCACGAGCGGAAGACAGCCTGAATAGCCGCGATCAGCTGCTGATGTGGATCTTGTGGGAATGGTTCACCTTTGACCTTTTCATAGAGTGCTTTGAAACGACTGACAACGCGTTTCATGGCATCGGCATCAAGATCTGTGTCCAGTTTCACCTGCTCTTCGTGTTTGACATCGTCTAAAACTTCTTCAAAGCTGCTCTTGGGTACCGCCATAACAACATCACCAAACATGGCGATGAACCGGCGGTAGCTGTCATAAGCGAATCGCGGATTCCCGGTCAGTTTCGCCAGCCCTTCGACAACGACGTCATTCAAACCAAGATTCAGGATTGTGTCCATCATGCCAGGCATGGAAGCCCGTGCTCCTGAACGGACAGAGACCAGTAACGGGTTTTTAATATCGCCGAATTTCTTGCCGATCAGTTCTTCAGCACAAACAAGCGTTTTGAATATCTCATCCTTGATATCCGGAGCAATGGTCTGGCCATCAACATAATAACGCGTGCAGGCTTCGGTTGTAACCGTAAATCCTCTTGGAACCGGTAAGCCAAGACCGGTCATTTCGGCGAGATTTGCGCCTTTGCCGCCAAGCAGATTGCGCATGGCTGCTTTCCCCTCAGAAAACATATAGACATACTTAGGCATTCACTGTTCCTCCTTAAAATATAAACTTGTCTTTAAAATAGTCGTCCAGTTCTTCGATTGGCAGCCGTATCTGCTGCATACTGTCACGCTCACGTATGGTCACGCTGTGATCCTGCAGGCTGTCAAAATCATATGTCACGCAATAGGGCGTTCCGATCTCATCCTGACGGCGATACCGTTTTCCGATCGATTGGCGATCGTCATATTCGCACATCCATTTTTTACTGAGCTTAAGAAAAACCGCTTCCGCATCCTGTGTCAGTTTGGCTGACAGTGGCAGAACGGCGATTTTTATGGGTGCCAGCGCAGGCGCAAAACGCAGAACCGTCCGGACATCCCCTTCTCCGATCGTTTCCTCATCGTAAGCACTGCAAAGGAAAGCAAGCGCTACGCGGTCAGCACCCAGAGATGGCTCGATGACATAAGGGACATATTTCTTGTTAGCGACCGGGTCAAAATAGGACAGGTCTTCGCGGGCATGCTCAATATGCTGCTTCAAGTCATAGTCAGTCCGGTCGGCAATACCCCAGAGTTCGCCCCAGCCAAACGGGAACAGAAACTCGAAGTCTGTCGTTGCCCTGGAATAAAAGGCCAGTTCATCTGCCGCATGGTCTCGGGTTCGCAGTTCGTCCGGTTTCAAGCCCAGATCAAGCAGCCATTGCCGGCAGAAGCTGCGCCAGTAATCGAACCACTCCAGATCAGTACCCGGTTCGCAGAAAAACTCGAGCTCCATCTGTTCAAACTCGCGGGTCCGGAAAATAAAATTTCCGGGTGTTATCTCGTTGCGGAACGCTTTGCCGATCTGGCAGACGCCAAAAGGTATCTTGCGCCGGGTCGTCCGCTGTACGTTGCGAAAATTGACAAAGATACCTTGTGCCGTCTCCGGACGCAGGTAAATCTCAGCCTTATTGTCTTCCGTAACACCTTGAAAGGTCTTGAACATCAAATTGAACTGCCTGACATCAGTGAAATCGTGGGCGCCGCATGATGGGCAGGCGATGTTGCGCCCGCGGATGGATTCAATCAACGCTTCATTGGACCAGCCGCTGACGACGAGTTCTTCGCCCTTTGCCTGGACATCATCTTCAATCAGTTTATCGGCCCGGTAACGGGTTTTGCACTGCCGGCAATCGATCAGCGGATCGTTGAAACCGCCGACATGGCCTGACGCAACCCATACGCGCGGGTTCATCAAGATCGCGCAATCCACGCCGACGTTATATGGATTTTCCTGGACAAATTTCTGCCACCACGCCGCCTTGACATTGTTTTTAAACAGAACGCCTAACGGGCCATAATCCCACGAATTAGCCAATCCGCCATATATTTCGGACCCGGGGAATATAAACCCGCGGTTTTTTGCCAGGGCAACGATTCTTTCCATGCTCTTTTCAACAGGCATCAAACTTTGTCCTCCTGCTCCTCCGGCTGATTATCCTCGTCCCAAGCATCTTCAGTGTCGTCTTCATCGCCAGTGTCACCTTCACTGGCGTCTTCATCTGCAATGACAGCTTCTACATCCACATCGGCAGCATCTTCAGTGTCTTCTTCATCATCAGGCGCTTCACTGTTCTTCATGAGCATTTCCGAAAGCAGACTGACATCAGACTCATCCATAGGCTCATTGATCATGTTGCCGGCTCGCTCCAGCTCTTCTTTTACAGCATCAGCCATACTTGCTTGGGCCGCTGCATGCCGGGCCGCCAGACGGGCCGCTTCAATCTCAGGCCTTAAGGGTATATACGGGTTGACCAGCCCCCGCACACAGCTGATGCGATTTGAACCCAGTTCTTCACAGGCAACTGTAACCAGGTTGGGTGAATCGGAATGCATCAACGGCATTGCCCCATCCACCAGTTGACGGGCGCGTTTGGCCACCAATATGGCCAGGGTATAGCGGTTTTCCACTTTCGGCAGCAGTTTTTCCAGGGGTGGTTTCACCAGCATGTAACAGATCCTCCTCATTTAAATGGCTCAGCGAGCCAGTATGGTTTTTTCTATTCCTGCAAGACGATGATAACGGCAATGCTCGGCGTCGATGATGGACAGGATATACCGGGCTGTTGTCTCCAGATCGTCGTTGACAACCACGTATTGGAAGCGACCGACCATGACGACTTCGTCGCGGGCTTTCTGCAATCGTTTTTGCATGGTTTCGTCCGATTCCGTACCGCGCTTGCGCAACCGGTTCTGCAGCTCAGTTAATGATGGCGGCAACAAGAACAAGGTGATGCAGTCCGGATAATTCTGCATAACCGCCAGCGAACCGGGAACAGTTATGTCCATGACAACATCTCTGCCGCTGTCAACGATCTCTTCAAGCGGTTTTTTGGGTGTTCCGTAATACTGATCACAATACAGGTCATGTTCCAGAATCTCGCCACCTGCCAGCATCTGTAAAAAAGTCTGACGATCCCGGAAATAATAATCAAGGCCTTCTTTCTCTCCCGGACGCGGCGCGCGCGTCGTGACAGAAATTGAATGCGCCATGGCAGGGCGCATCTGCAGAACCTGGCGGATTATGGTTCCCTTACCAACGCCTGAAGGACCAGATACACAGATTACGAGGCCGCGCCGGCCATCGGTTTGCTTATCCACAATCATACATCCTCCTCCTGATTCTGCCTGATCCACGATTGCTCAAGCTCATCGACGGATACAGCCGACAAGACGAGGTGATCACTGTCCATAACCAAAACCGCACGCGTTTTGCGGCCGGACGTGGCGTCGATCAGGCTGCCACGGTCTCGTGCATCTTGCACCAGTCGCCTGACAGGAGACGAGTCAGGACTGACAATGGCAATGATACGACTGTGTGATACCAGGTTGTTAAATCCGATCTTCAGAAAATAAGCTTTATCCATGATCTCCTTATCGCTCCATCAGCACCGAACGCTTATTCAAGGTTTTGCACCTGTTCGCGTATCTTCTCTACTTCGCTCTTCATGGACACCACGTGGTTGATCAGATCAAGATCATTCGCTTTGCTGCCGATCGTATTGATTTCCCGATTAATTTCCTGAACCAGAAAATCGAGCTTTTTGCCGACCGGTTCATCCAGGCTGACAATGGTTGCGAGCTGTTGCAGATGGCTGTGCAGGCGAACCAGCTCTTCATCAATAGCGCACTTGTCTGCATACAGGGCAATTTCCGCGGCCAGACGCACTTCATCTACCAGTTCCGCAGCTTTGTCTCCTAATAGATCCGCAACGCGTTCTGTCAGTTTGATCCGATAGGCGGCAACGACCAGCGGAGCTCTTTCTTCTACATCCATGCGCCGGTTTTCCAATATTTCTGTCCTTTTGACGATGTCCGTCACGAGGCGGGAACCTTCAAGCCGCCGCATCAGGCATAGCGCATCGAGCGCTTCTTGCACGGCTATTTCCAGCAATGCCTGAACCACATCGAGCGGCGCCGTCGCCGGCTCGACCTGAATGACATCATTAAACCGGGATATCAGGCCTGCATTGATGCCATCAGGGATCCCTTCGTTTGCCGATATGTCCCTGAGCGCCGCTGTATAGGCGTGTGCCAGCCCTAAATCGCAACTGACGCGATTGGCCTCAGGACTTCTGTCCTCATAAGTGATATAGATGTCAATTTTGCCGCGGGCAACCCGTCCAGCGGCCATTTCCCTGATACGCGCTTCCAGAGCTGATAAAACTCGCGACATCCGTATCTGAATATCACAATATCGATTATTGACTGACTTGATTTCCACAGTTATACGCCGATCTGCGTCAGCCGCTTCACCGCGTCCATATCCAGTCATGCTGGCACTCATATCTTACCTCATTGCCTCTCGCCTTTGTTTGCAGTCTATTGATTATATAACAAGATTGCATCATGCGCAATAAAAGATGCAAAACGGCTTGAATGCCAGGTAATCAGCAGCGACCAGATGACAGTCAACTATTCCTGCGGTTACAGGTTGCCGCGTGCCCGGCACAATGCCATGTACATGACCGTAGACGCAGGCATCGACAGCGAACTGGCTGAGCAGATCTGTAAAGAGGTTGCTCTTGCCATTGCGGCCAAATGGCGGGTAATGCAGACAGACAACAACTTTTTGTTCTGATATGCGGTTCTTCTGTGCGTGCTCCAATGACATTTTTAGCCGGCCTGCCTCGCGCAGATAAATCTTCCCGTCAGCAGGTCCAAATTCCGGATCGTCCGGCAACAGCCATCCTCGCGTGCCGCAAACCAGAACATTGGGCGAAACCGCTATGCTGTTGTTGCGCAGAAAAGTCAGTGAATTCAGTGACTGATCCTTGCAGTAACGCTCAATTTTGGCCAAAGATGACCACCAGTAATCGTGATTGCCCCGGGAAAGTATCTTTTTTCCTGGCAGCCTGTCGAGAAATTGCATGTCCGGTAAGGCATCCTCAAGCGTCATTCCCCAGGAGATGTCTCCAGGAATCAGGATCGTGTCGTCAGGTCCGATGGTCTGCAGCCAGTTCTCAGACAACATTTTTTCATGATCGGCCCAGTGGGCGCCAAAAACCGACATCGGTTTACTGACGCCGAAGCCAAGATGAAGATCTGCAATGGCATAGAGCGCCATATAGTCATGCCTCCTGCTTAAGGATGAAAATGTTGATAAACGGATCGAGCAGCCTGTTCGCTCAATCCCTTGACAGACAGCAGATCCTCCAGGCTGGCATCAGCAATTTTCTTGATCGTCTGAAATTGCTGTAACAACAGTCGTCTGCGCGCCGGACCGATACCGGCGATTCCCTCCAGAGTGAAGCGTGTCTGTCGCTTGTGGTGCAAACCGGTCCTGTAGCGGCCGGCAAACCGGTGGGCTTCATCTTGTATCGCCGTCAACAGGCGCAGCAGTGCCAGTTTTTCGCCGCTTTCAATCGCATAGTCAGATGAATCACCATCTGCAAGCAGCAAGCTGCCTGGCTGCGTGCGCAGTTCGATTGTTTTGCCTGACTGATTGACCAGTCCGCGGGTGCGATGCCGCTCATCCTTGACGATGCCTGCCACTGGAATCTTTACAGCCATCTCGTCAAGCACCTGACTGAGTGCATTGACCTGGCCTATCCCGCCATCAGCCAAAATCAAGTCGGGGCGATCGCCGAATGACTGATCTTCCAGATGGTGCAGCCGGCGCCGCAGCGTCTGGCGCATGGCTTCATAGTCATCCGGAGCCTTCAGCGGGTCGAGGCGGAAATGACGGTAATGCTTGCGTAAAGGACGGCCTTCCTGAAATACAACCAGCCCGGCAGCCTGATCCTGGTAACCCATATGCGATATGTCGATGGCTTCGATGCGATGAAGCGGCATCTCCAGTTCAAGCACCTCAGCCAGAAGCCTGATTGTTTCCTGAAGGGCACTCTGCCGGTTGCCTCCCTGCAAAGTATGACGTCGTAAAGATTCCGCTGCATTGGCTTGTGCCATCTGTAACAAAGCTGCACTGTTCCCTCGCAGCGGTTTGCGCACAATGCAACGACCCTGCCGCAGTGTGCGCAGCCATGCGACGACAGCATCCAGATCGGGCAAATCCACTGAAATCAAGATTTCCGGCGGAATCCAGGCTGTTTCCGGATAATGCTGGACAACAAACG
>JAWSUP010000094.1:0-12346 GCA_033549405.1 Bacillota bacterium
GCATCAAACGGCACTGGTCAGGCAAATATGAACTCGGCAGTCCGGAAAACCCGGATCCGGTGAACATCACCGTCGTGATTCACACGGAACTGAAAAGGCGCCATATATCTGTCAGGGTCCATCCCATGTTATTCATGCCGGCCCATGTGATCAGCCCGATCTATCGCCGCATCTGGGGCATTTTTCGCACCGGTCAGATCGAGAGCCTCGGTCTCAACTGGTCGCCGCAGCATCCTGGCGCAATTATCATGCCGCCTTATGGGCAAGCTTCACTCATCGAAAACGTTGCAGCTCATGAAATGGGTCATATTCTTGGCATCGGTGACGCTTATGGCGCAATTTACCGGTTTTACTGTGCTGCACCTGGCACCCAGGCCTATATGATGCACAGCAACCGGCAAGTCCAGCCAGAAGAGATCCGGATGATGCTCCTCGCCCACACCAGCGGCCGCATGCAGTTTTTCCCCAAAACGTGGGACACGCGGCGATTCATGCATGGTCTCCGGCAGGAAGCAAAACGCATGGAGCAACGCATCCGGCAGCTTCTGCGCCGCAAACGTTGAATCTGACAGGTAAAAATGAAAAAGCCCTGACCGGATGGTGCTATCCGGTCAGGGCAGTGTCTCAAGCATCGGGCGCACTTTGCAATCAGGCTTCAGGCGCCTCCATGATGCCGAGGAACAGGGGTACCCCGGTGCGGGTATCCATGATTCCGTACAGGAAAGGCCGGTCAAAATTAAGGGTTTCATCGGAGACCGGTATGCTGGTCAGACGCATTTCGACCGAGGTTACAGCCGCTGCTTCTGTGCCTTTTTCGTCAACCCGGCAAAAGGTCTTGTGCTTGACTTCACTGATGAAAAGATCGCTGATCCCTTCCGCATTCATGCGTGAGAAATCGGCAACCCCGGTAAAAGCAACGCCCATGCCCAGTTTGGCCAGTTCGTCAATCAGGCTGTCTTCGTAGCTGACTTCAAATTTTGGCAAGGCCAGAGTGACACTGGCTGACTGGCGTGCATCGATCAGTGAAGACAGCGTGGCACTGTCAAGCGTTGCGATCCAGTCGCGGACGTCTGTGTCCTCATCTGGCAGAATGGCAAAAAATCCGAATGACGCGTCGACATAAGGCAGCCAGATGCCGCGGATGTCATCCTGTTTGATCAGGTCCATGGACGCTGTCTCGTTCATGTACTTGACCGTAATCTCTCCGTCCGGAGACTGGAAAAGTCCTTCCCGGGTCGAATCGCCTGCGAACGGGTTTTTCCAGTCCGATTTGAAATAAATGGCGTTGATCAGGTACATCATGACATCCGGGTCGATTTCATCGACGATCTTGTCGATCTTGCTGCGGGTTGCAGTCTTAACCCAGTCATTGATGGTTGTAACCGCTGCCGGAAGACCAAAATCCAGCGTATAGGCGCCTGCTCTGAAGAAATCAGCATTGCGCTGCAGGAACGAAGCATCGACGGGATAGCCGTCGCGCACCCAGATCGAGTTGGAGATGAACAGCTCCGTTTTGTCGCCGGTCTGCTCCAGCAGGGTGATCCAGTCGCGGCTGGCCGCATTGAGCAGTTCCTCGCTGAGCCCTGCAGAAGAAAGCGCCGCCATCATGGCGTCACGCGTCTCCCCATCTGCGCCGTTTATAGTCATCGCCAGCGCCAGGTAGACCGAAGCCGGTGAAACGAGGATATTACCGGAATTGTTCAGCGATTCGACCAGTAGTTTCAGCGAAAAATCAGCCACAGCATCGGTATAGGCGCCGGTGGGCGGCTGCGGGTTGGCCGGCCGTTCAGATGCCTTGACATCAGCCATCAGGTCACCGGCCATGGCAGCCGGGGACGAACAGGCGGTAAAAGCCAGCAGCAGGGCCGCAATCAGGCTCATCATCATCATTCTGCTTTTCATGTATCCATACACCTCCTAAGGTCTGCAAGGCGGGTTGTTCATAGTCATTTGACGTAAGCAGGGGCGGAAATGTTCCCGAAGGCTCTTTACCTCTTTCCGTGAAAGGAGGGTATAATTTGATCACAGGGGAAGGTGATCAAAGTGGAGCCAATCTATAATTTTGTCGAGATGTTCGAGCGATCAATAGGGCTCAAGGAACCGTGGAAAGTAGAACGTGCAGAGTTTGATGAACGGGATCGATCAGTCCATGTGTATGTGAGCGCCAGGAAAACAGCCAAATATGCATGTCCCATCTGCGGCAAGGAGAGTAAACGTTACGACGATGAAGAGGACGAACGATCGTGGCGGCATGCAGATGTGGTGATGTATCCGTGCTACATCCACTGTCGACGCCCCAGAGTCAATTGTTCGGAGCACGGGATCCATGTGATTGAGGCACCGTGGGCACGCAAGGGGGCAAGGCAGACCCTGTTGTTTGAAGGGTATGCGATGATGCTGGCGGAAACGATGACCTTAAATGAAGCACGCAGAATCCTCAGGATCAGTCGGACCGCCTTGATGCATATCGTGAACTACTGGGTAGAGAAGGCAGTGGCAGAAGTGGATTTGAGCATGGTAAGCCAGTTGACTCTGGATGAGACCTCCTTCCAGCGAGGACAAAGTTATGTCACTGTCGTTGGAGATCCGCCAAGACGGTGTGATCGGCGTGGAAGAGGGGCGGGATACCAATGCAGTAGAGCGGTTTTCCATGAAGTTTATCGAAAAAGGCGGTGACTGTAATGCGGTTACACATGTCAGCATGGACATGTCAAAGGCCTACCAGGAAGGCAGTCGCATCTGTTTTCCGAAGGCACAGATCGTATTTGACCACTTCCATGTGAAGAAACTGGTTCTGGACGGCATGGATGAAGTCAGGCGGGAGGAACAAGGCCGCCAGTTTGCCAGGAGCAAAATGGCAGGACGAAAGCTGCTGATGATTCCAGAAGGGCGAATGGACCAGAAGCAAAAGGCAGCTCAGGAAGCGTTATGCCGACAATATCCCAAAACAGGGCGGGCATTTCGTATGGTGCAGCAGTTTGATGACATCTATCGCTGCCAACTGTCTCAAGAAGCAGAGGAAATCCTGAGACAACTGACGAGCTGGATGATGCATAGTCGTCTTGATCCCATGAAGAAGGTAGCTGAATCATTGCGGAAAAACAAGTCGGAAATTCTGGAATACTTCACACACCGTTTGACCAATGCATTTGCCGAGGGAATCAACAGTCTCATCCAAACTGGTAAGCGTAAGGCCAGAGGCTTCAGAACCTTCATGGGATATCGAACAATGATCTTCCTTGCCGTTGGTAAACTGCAGCTGGCATACCCGCGTCCATTCCTGTGATAACTTTTCACGGAGTTAAGTAAAGAACCGTTCCCGAAAATTGACTTGACAATGCCATGGCGGCTATACTATAATCACTGACGCTGCAGACCGTCATATTTGTCTGTAACATGGGGCATTAGCGCAGCTGGGAGCGCATCACACTGGCAGTGTGGGGGTCACGAGTTCGAGTCTCGTATGCTCCACCAAAATAAGTGAAAAGCCACTTTTAACAGAAACCGCCTTGATTGGCGGTTTTTGTTTTGTCCGGTTGCTTGATTGAGAAAAACCTGATGGTATGTTAACATCTCAATATTACTATGTTGATAAATAGATTCTTATAAGAGGGTGAATGCATGTGGCTGTTCGGTAAAAAGAAAAATGTTCCGGCTTGGGCATCCTTCTTTAATGAAATAGAATATGCAGCATTTACTTCGGCACTGGATTCGATCTTGAGGGATAATTTAAACATTGTCTATGAAATATGCGATGGTGTCGCTGTATTCGCAGAAAACGAATATAATTTCGAGAATCTTGGACTCCTAAACCTGGCGCAATTATGTAAGAAAAATCAATCAGATGAGTACCCTCAGATAGTTGAAGGCCACTTTAAATCAATGATTGAAGCCAATAGATTCCAGAAGGAATTTGAGAAAATTGAGGCTAATTTTGATCAGATAAAACAATATATTGCAGTCCGTCTATATGATGAAAAGTATATGGCTTCGGTTGGCAAGCTATACTTCATCGGAAAAGAATTTGTCGGAGAGCTTTTCGCTGCGATTGTTTTCGATTTGCCTTATACAATCATAAATATAAAGCCTGAACAGATAAAGCCATGGAATAAGTCGATAAACGAGCTCTATGGCATTGGACTTGAAAATGTTCGAAACAAATATGTGACCAGTGTTAAAGCCATTGATCACGACAATGATGTCTTATATGCGTGTGAAGCTGGGCATTTGTTCGCGACGAATATTCTTTTTGATATTGAAAGGCACAATTTACTTGCAGGCAAAGCCGGATCACTCATTGCTGTACCAAATCGCTGCATTGCCCTTATCTATCCGATTAACGACCTAAAGGTTGTCGGCATGGTAAAAAGCTTGTGTTTGACTGTACCAAAACTATACGATAACAATCCTGGAGCTTTAACAAAAGAGATATATTGGTACATGAGCGGCAACTTCATTATGTTGCCATATGAGTCAACCAGAAAAGGCGTTAGTTTCTCACCGCCTGATGAGTTTATTCAAGTGCTGAATAATCTCGAGGCCGTAAAATGAACCAGACGTATGTTAACACCAGATCTTTCATCTACCGTAACACGCGTTCGTTGGATTTGGCGCAATAGTAATGACACTTTGAAAAAGGAGCTGAATGCGGCACCATGTACATCGATCTGAATCGTATTGAATTTGTGATAACCGATGCTTGCAGCGGCAAATGCAAGCACTGCTCCGCTGGTGAACATACATCGGCTGGCGGCGGGGTGGATGCAGATGAGGCTATAAATGCAATAAAGCGGCTTGCAGAGAGATTTAAGATTGACTCTGTCATGACATTCGGCGGCGAACCCCTGCTGTATGCAGATACTGTTTGTAAAATACACGCAGCAGCCCGCGACTGCGGCATTCCAAAGCGACAGCTTATCACGAACGGCTATTTCTCCCGCGACGGGCGGAAGATTGACAAAGTGGCGGAAGCACTCTGCGCTGCCGGTGTTAACGACGTTTTGCTGTCTGTTGACGTCTTCCATCAAGAATATATACCGCTTGAACCTGTCGTGCTGTTTGCGGATGCGCTCGTGAAACACAATATCCCATCTTTACGCGTTCAACCTGCGTGGCTGATCGACGAAACGCATGATAACCCGTATAACGCAGAAACTAAACGCCTGATGAAGCGGTTTTTTGACAAAGGCATAAGGGCTAATGAGGGTAACAATATCTTCCCTGCAGGCAATGCGCTAAAATATCTTGCCGGGTGGTTTCCTCCACCGGCTCAAGTTGACTTGTCGGTCCCTTGTGGTTCCGCGCCATACACGTCACGGCCAGACGCGATCAGCAGTTTTTGCATCAATCCGAACGGCGACGTGAGGTTGTGTTCGATAACAATTGGTAATATTTATCGACAGGACGTACTGGACATTGTCGACGGTTATGACCCTTACAATATTCCTGCGGTTCGGGTGCTGCTTGCCGGTGGCGTTTCCGAACTGGTGAGCTATGCGAAGTCAGCCGGCATGAATGTCGACACGAACGAATGCCTTTCTGCTTGCTGTGTTTGCCAAAAGATAATGGCGGCCTTAGAAGATAAAACAAAGGCGGTGTAATATGGATTTCGGTATGCCAGCCTTAATTGAATTAAAAGGCCTCGAAGCTTGCGCAGCGCTCTGCAAAGCGCTTGACCTGCAGTTCGTCGAGCTTAACATGAATCTGCCGGAGTACCAGGCGGATAGAATTGAAACCGGTGCATTCGCCGAAATTGCCAGACTGTATGGGATCTATTACACCATTCATCTTGACGAAAACTTGAATCCTTGTGATTTTAGTGAAAAGGTAGCTGACGCTTACACAGAAACTGTATTGCAGACAATGGCGCTTGCGAAGCAGCTCAGTATTCCGATATTGAATATGCACCTGTCAAGAGGCGTTTATTTCACACTGCCGGGGAAAAAGGTCTATCTGTTCGACGAATATATGGACGTCTACCTGGCTAAGCTGACCATCTTCCGTGACCTTTGCGAAAAGGCAATCGGCGGAGCGGAGATGAAAATCTGCATTGAAAACGCAGGCGGATATGATAAAGAATTTCTGAAAAAAGGGCTCGCTCTCCTGCTTGAAAGTAAGGCATTTGCACTGACATTTGACATCTGTCACAACGCAGGAATCGGTGGCAGCGACGAAGCAATTATCATGAAGTATAAAGATCGTCTTTGCCATATGCACATGCACGATGCGATAGGAAAGAGCAGCCACCTGCCGCTTGGCGTCGGCGAGCTGGATCTACTTAAATACATCTATCTTGCATCTTCGCGGAATTGTCGTGTGGTGCTTGAAACAAAGACCATAGCAGGGTTGAAAGAGTCTGTTGCGTGGATGAAGAACAAGGGAGGGTAAATCATGCGAACCGAGCACGAAATAATGGATTTGATTTTGAACGCAGCTCGTGCCGATGAACGAATCCGGGCGGTATTGCTGGTCGGTTCGCGGGCGAATCCTGCCGTGCCCAAGGATATCTACCAGGATTACGATATAACATATTTTGTCGAAGATATCTCGCCGTTCTATAATCATCCTGAATGGGTGGAAGATCACTTCGGTAAACCGCTGATTATGCAGATGCCGGAAGCAATGCGTTATCCGACTGGGGATGGCAACTTTAATTACATGATGATTTATCCTGATGGAGTCCGCATTGACCTGTCCTTTGAGTTTACAAAGTATATAGATGACGGAGAACCAGCGGTGGTTCTGCTGGACAAAGACAACGGAAAAGGATTTGTGCCTGCATTACCGCCCCCAAGCGACAAGCATTGGCATATTGAGCCGCCGTCACCGCTCTTTTTTTACTCCTGCTGCAATAACTTCTGGTGGTGCCTCAATAACGTAGCGAAGGGCATCGCGCGGGATGAACTCCCCTATTTCATGCACATGCTGAACGATGTGGTTCGATCTGAATTGCACGATATGATCAATTGGTACATCGGCACACAACATGGCTTCAATCTTTCCACAGGCAAGGATGGCAAATACTTCAAGAAATATCTCTCACCTGAGCGATACACGCAATACGCCGCCACCTGGTCAGGCAGTAATTATGCCGACATTTGGGCGTCGATCGATGTAATGTGCGACTTGTTCCATACACTTGCGCTTGCGGTAGCGGCACATTTAGGATTCAATTACCGGCAGAACGAAGAAGCCGGAATCCGAGCATATTTGAGGATTGTGAGAGAACGTGTCTTGTGATATAAGAGACAAATTCAATACATGAAGGAGCTTTGACATGGATCTGCGCTTAACATTCAATGAGGTTCCTGAGGAATACGGCCGCCTGCGTCCACACTATCCGGATGCGCTGTCAGCAGATGTGATCGCGTATTCCATGCTGGATGGTGCGAGTAAGGCACTGGAAATCGGAATTGGCGCAGGGCAGGCAACCCTGCCGTTCTTGAAGACTGGATGTACGCTTTGTGCCGTCGAGATTGGCGACCAATTAGCCAGGTACTCGAGAGAAAAGTTCGCATCATATGAACACTTTAGCGTTCTGAATCAGGATTTTGAAAACGCCTTGCTTGATGATAATACCTTTGATCTGATTTATTCAGCCTCGGCGTTTCACTGGATAAATCCGGAAATCGGCTTACCAAAGATCTGTCGGTTATTAAAAAGAGGCGGCGTATTTGCGTGGATTTCTGTTCAGCCTGCTCCGGCAGACAGACAGATGCATGATGAACTAGAAAAAGTGTACGCAAAATACAGCCGATATTTCAGCGGAGAAAAACCGGAGTTTGACCGGTTTGCAGAGGTACGCAAAAAACAATCAGATAGAGTCAATGCTTTCGGGCAGTATGGCTTTATTGAGATAGTGGATAAGCTCTATCATGGCACGAGAACCTTGAATGCGAGCGATTACGTCACGTTATGCAGCACATACTCTGATCACAGGGCCATTCCGGAAGCAGACAGAATCCCTTTTTTACGTGAAATAGAAAATGCCGTCGACCGTTGCGGCGGACTGTTTACATTTGCGGATACATATCTTTTGTGCATGGGAAGGAAATTGTGATATATTGAGCAGCAGCGGTTAGTTTAGAAGAGTGGCAGGATCTGGTCAAGAATCAGTCGCCAGAACTCTCCTCTATCTTGCCTCTTTCTGGCAGACTGGTTATCAGGCAGATAACTGAATACAACATGATTGTCGACGGCAGCTTTTTTATTGAAAGTGATAAGCAGCGATAGATATCACTTCTTCATGCTTTCCATCGGGTTGAGATTGAGGTTCAGGCGTTCGATGATCGTGCTAAGCCTTTTTTGTTTTCCCGCTTCTGTCTTCGTGTAGATATACGATGCCGCATAGGCCTTTCGTGCAGAACGCGGCATTTTCTCGTAATTGATCCAGGCGGTCTCATGGGATCTGAGCAAATCTTCGAATTCTCCTATCTGCTCTTCTGTCATTGGTTCAGCTTTTGGTGCATCCCAGTTCCCATTCTGTTTTGCAATCTTAATCTTGGATCTGCCGAATTCGGTTATAAGTCCAAGCGATTCGAGTTTTTGGGCAAGTAGCTTGTTTTTCTCAGACCATTTGCTGGTATCGCTGCGCTGTTTGAAATATTTGATATAAATATCATCGTCCACGCTCTGCATTTGTCCGTCTATCCAGCCGAAGCAGAGCGCCTCCTCCAGGGCGTCATGTGCACTAATGGTGGCAACAGCCTTTGACTTGCCAAACACAAGCCACACGCCATCTGTTGTCTGGGCGTTTTGCGACAGCCAGGTGCGAAAATCACTACGTGATTCAAAGAGCAGCTGGGGTGTTTCTGCTTTCATCATGACATCAACTCCTATTCATTACAGTGTGTTGCAATGTGTCTTGTGACATGATCTGAGAAATCAGCGTCGCCATTCATTGCTGTTTCAGGAATAAATGAAAAATCCGCGACCTGTTTTCCGGCCAAGCAGGCGGGCGCGCACCATCTGCCTGAGTAGCGGACAGGGACGATATTTACTGTCACCGGTTTCCTGGTGCAGGACATTCATAATGGCCAGGACTACATCATTGCCGATCAGGTCTGCCAGGGCAAGCGGACCGATCGGGTGATTGGCGCCAAGTTTCATCGCCTGATCGATGGCTTCCGCTGTCGCGGTCCCCTCGTGTAGAACAGTAATGGCTTCATTGATCATCGGAATTAAAATCCGGTTGACGACAAATCCGGGCGCTTCCCGGACTCGGATCGGTGTCTTGCCGATATCGCGCACCAGCTGCATGAGCGTTGCTACATTTTCCTCCACAGCGCCCAGCCCTGATACGACTTCGACCAGCTGCATCACTGGCGCCGGGTTAAAAAAGTGCAGCCCCAAAACCGGTCTATCAAGATCAGCGGACAGCTCAGTCAGGGATAAAGCGGACGTATTGCTGGCAAAAATTGTTTCAGGTGGACAAATCTGTGAGAGAGAAGCAAAAAGGCTGTGCTTTATGGCCATGTCTTCAACAATAGCCTCCACAACGACAGCACACGAATGCAAATCGCCTGTCTCCCCCGGATGAATCGCCGCAAGAATCTGGTTTTTCAGGTCAGGATCCATTTTTTGCTTCCGGACCAGCCGGTCCAAAGCAGAAGCAATCTGCTCTTTTCCATTTTCTGCCAGCTCAAGAGAGATATCAACGAGCATACAGTCATAACCGGCCTGCGCGAAAACCTGGACGATGCCGCGTCCCATGGTACCGGCACCAACAACACCAATCTTCATTGACCTGCCTCCTATAATGTGATGGCACCGTCGACACTGATGGTTGCGCCATTGATATACGAAGATTCGTCTGATGCCAGAAAACAATAGACACTGGCGACTTCTTCCACCGTGCCCAGTCGCTGCATGGGTGTTTTTGCACGCATCTTTTCCAGCACATCTTCCGGCATCTTACGAACCATATCTGTCAGAATAAAGCCGGGCGCGACCGCGTTGACACAGATGTTCTTGCGCCCCAGTTCTTTAGCCCATGTCCGGGTCATCGCAATCAGGCCGGCCTTGGTGGCGGCATAGTTGGTCTGGCCGAAGTTACCGTAGAGGCCGACAACCGAAGCGGCATTAATAATCCGTCCGGCACCATTTTCAATCATGTGAGGCGCGATGGCACGAGTACACAGAAACACGCCTCTCAGATTGACATTGATCACTTTGTCAAACTGTTCACTTGTCATTTTCACCAGGCGGGCATCAGCAGTTATTCCTGCGTTGTTAATAAGAATATCAATGGTTTTGTATTGCTCAATGATGTCGTTGACCATGGCCTGAACCATGGCTTCATTGGTCACATCAACCTGCCGGGCAGTGATCGGGCCAAGCAGTTCCAACTCGCTGACTGTCTCAGCGAGAGCATCTTCGCTGATGTCGCAGATGATGACAGTCGCACCTTCCTCCAGAAAGCGTTTGGCAGTTGCTTTGCCAATGCCATTCGCTCCACCCGTGATCAAGGCTGTTTTTCCGTTGAGTCTCATATCAATCCATCCTTTCAATCAGCAGGCAGCCGCCCATGCCGCCCCCTATGCACAGTGTAGCCAGTCCCCGCTTTGTCTGGCTGCGCATCAGCTCATATATCAGTGTTACGACAATCCGGGCACCACTGGCGCCGATTGGATGGCCAAGTGCGATTGCGCCGCCGTTGACATTTGTTTTGTCAGGGGGGAAACCGAGTTCCTGGATGACCGCCAACGACTGGGCCGCGAATGCTTCATTGGCTTCAACACGATCTATCTCATCCAGTGTCATCTCTGCTTTCTTCAGCGCTTTTTTAACTGCGCTGACCGGCCCGATACCCATGACTTCCGGGGCAACACCCGCTTCCGCATAGGCGATGACCCGGGCAAGCGGCCTGATTCCCAGCGCACGGGCCTTAGCTTCATGCATGAGAATAAGAGCCGCAGCACCGTCGTTGATTCCCGAAGCATTCCCGGCCGTTACAGTTCCATCTTTTTTAAAGGCGGGTTTCAGTCTGGCCAGTTTTTCAACGGTAGTATCCGGACGTGGGTGTTCGTCCTGGTTGAACTCAGTGGTGTTGCCCTTCCGGTCAGTCAGGATGACGGGAACGATCTCCCTTGCAAAGCGACCTTCCCGGATGGCCTGTGCCGCGCGTGCCTGGCTTTCAGCGGCAAAGGTATCCTGCTGCTCTCGAGTCAGGCCATATTGGCTGGCGAGATTTTCTGCTGTAATGCCCATGTGATAGTGGTTAAAAACATCAGTCAGACCATCTTTCAGAATACTGTCAACCAGTTGCGTGTCACCCAGCCTGGTGCCCGTCCGCATGGTCTGACTGTAAAAGGGCGCCTGAGACATGCTTTCTGCACCGCCTGCAACAACAATGGAATTATCGCCGCAGACGATGGACTGGACAGCCAGCATCAATGATTTCAAGCCTGAGCCGCAGACCATGTTAATGGTTGTGGCGGTTGACTCAACCGGGATCCCTGCGTTAACAGCAACTTGCCGGGCAACATTCTGACCGGCACCTGCTTGAAGCACACAGCCGAACAACACTTCGTCAATTTGCTGCGGTTCGAGATTGGCCCGCGAAAGAGCTTCCTTCACCACTATTGAGCCAATTTCCACAGCGGAAAGCTGCGATAGCGCGCCCATAAAAGCACCGATCGGTGTTCGGCAGGCCGCGGCTATAACGATTTCGTTTGTCCTGATCATGCATATCCCCCCTATTTGTTAAATATCCAGGCGTCCATCAGTTTGATGGATCGGATCAGCGGTTGGAAAGCCATCTGTCCCAGAACATCGCGTTCCAGATCGATACCAGGTGCGATTTCCAGCAGCTCAAGTCCTTCCCGGGTTAAGCCAAACACAGCGCGTTCGGTGATATAGAGGACATGTTGGCCTTTTTCCATGGCATACTCGCCTGAGAAAGTGATCTGTTCCACACTTTGGACAAATTTCTTCACGGCACCTTCCTGCTCAATCTGCAGGATGCCGTTGCCGTCATTGATTTTCAGACCTTTGGCTGTCATGGTGCCACAAAAGACAACGGTCGAGGCATTCTGGGTAATATCAATGAATCCGCCGGCACCGGGGATCCGGGTGCCGAACTTGCTGACATTGATGTTGCCGGCCTGATCCACTTCCGCAAGTCCCAGGAAAGCCAGGTCAAGGCCACCGCCGTGATAGCTGTCAAACTGGTTTGCCTGATCAATAATCGCTTCCGGGTTGATCGAACAGCCGAAATCCAGACCACTCTGGGGAACGCCGCCGATGGTGCCCGCCTCGACGGTCAGTACAAATTGATCTGAGATGCCTAATTCGTTGGCGACTGAGCCAATGCCCTCCGGCAGGCCGATGCCCAGATTCACAATTG
>JAWSUP010000095.1:0-3861 GCA_033549405.1 Bacillota bacterium
CTGGACCAGGAGTGTGGTCGGTGCTATCCTATTACCAACAGAGTAAAAGTTACGGATTAACTTGAAATCAACAGCGGCACATTTTGAGGTTAATCCTTCATACTTGAGCAGACTTTTCACGCAACAGGTCGACATGGCCTTCACTGATTATATCAACCAGGTTCGCATGACGAAAGCCATTCGCCTTTTATCTGATACACGGCAATCTGTCTGCAGTATCGCGCGTTGTTCAGGTTACCAGAACGTTCGGTATTTTTACAAGCTGTTTAAAGAAAGAACAGGTATGACAGCTATAGAGTACCGGAATGAGAACTGCAGATAGAGCGGAATAAAATGTAATCTGAAGTTAAGGCGTGGCATGTTTGTTAATGTTGCCTGTCTATCGGGATTGCCTGTTTTACATGTTTCTTTTAGTATAAATCGAGTAATAATTGTGCACATTCATGTCATCAAATGTGCACTATGCATGATGCTATTCGTCGATTAACCTGTTAGTAACTACATAAATCGGAGTGTAACGTGATGAATGAATCAGGCTTAAGGTGCTCTTTCGGAAAAAACAAGGCGATTCAAACGAAATGGCGCAGAATCAGAAAAAACAAATCGATCTACATGCTGATCACGCCTGTCATAGTCTGTTTCATTATATTTAATTATGTACCCATGCTGGGTGTGCTCATGGCGTTTAACAACTATAAAATGGGTCTGGGATTTTCCGGCATTTTTAAGAGTCCCTGGGTTGGGTTTGAACATTTTTTAAGGCTTTTTTCCAATCCCTACATCTATACTGTATTAAGGAATACCATCTGGATATCTTTGCTAAAATTATTTTTCTGCTTTCCTGCACCTGTTTTCTTTGCTTTACTATTGAATGAAATAAGGGGAACAAAGTTTAAGCGGTCTGTTCAGACTATCACGTATTTACCACATTTTTTATCTGCTGTTGTTGTAATGGGTCTTGTCCAGGGATTATTTTCTCCTTCATATGGGTTGGTGAATGCGATCAGAAACACCTTTGGCATAAACACAGTACACTATCTGGCAAAGACAGAATATTTCCGCTCAATCATTGTTGGCATTGATTTGTGGAAAGGTTTCGGATGGGGTGCGATTGTCTATTTGGCTGCGATAACCTCTATTGATAGTGAACTATATGAAAGTGCGACAATCGATGGCGCTGGCAGATTACAAAAAACCGTTTATATAACGGTTCCTGGAATTTTCCATATTATTGCGTTATACCTCATTCTCAATGTTGGTAATATTTTAAACGCGGGATTTGAGATGATATTTTTGCTCCAGTCACCAACCGTGATGTCCGTTGCCGATATTATTGACATTTATACCTACAGACTTGGGTTACAGGAAGCGAATTATTCTTTTGGTACGGCTGTTGGTTTATTCAAATCAGTAGTCAGCCTTATTCTAGTGAGTTTAACAAATATGCTGGCAAAAAAGATGGGCACACCGGGCATCTGGTAATCTGCAGAGGAGATTTTATGAAGAGAAACACACACATGGACAAGATATTTGATTTCTCAAATATAATGCTTATGGTCTTAGCCGTAATCGCTGTGCTCATACCGCTTTTCAGCGTTATTTCAACCTCATTGGTTTCAGCTAAGGAAATTGCTGAAAAGAGGTTTGTTATCTTTCCAGAAAACGTCGACTATACAGCTTATAAAAGTTTATTTGCTTCTGGCAGTATCATTCTGAATGGGTACAAGATCACACTGTTTCGTGTTGTGGTTGGCACCTCAGTTAATCTGATTTTGTCCTATTTTGTCGGATATGCCTTAGCAAAGAAAGATCTGGTTGGCCGGTCTGCACTGACTTTTTTCTTCTTCTTCACCATGTTGTTTGGCGGTGGCCTTGTGCCAACATATATCATCATCAAATCAGTTGGGTTGATCAATCGTGTCTGGGTGTATATCTTACCAGGAGTCATTTCTGTATGGAACATGTTGCTCATCAGAAATTTCATCATGACTATACCAGACTCGTTGACTGAAGCTGCAAATATTGATGGTGCAAGTGACTATTTAATTATATTTAAGATCATTCTGCCTTTGTCGATTCCGGCTCTTGTAACCATCGGTCTATTCTATGCTGTTGGCCATTGGAATTCATGGTGGGATGCTTACTTATATACCTCGAAACCGGAAGTTCAACCGATTCAACTGGTTCTCAGAAATATTCTGGCAAGAGCAAATATTCAAGTCAATGCCATAACCGGAGGGATTACCGCAACAGAGCTGAAAGCGCCTTCACGATCGATTCAAAGTGCCAGTGTGGTTGTGACAACCATGCCCATTGTCTTGTTGTATCCATTTTTACAGAAGTACTTCATCAAAGGAGTTATGGTCGGTGCAGTGAAAGGGTAAGGTAGAAATAGCGATATTACCGGGTAACCGTTAATATAAAGCAAGAAAGGGAGGAAAATGAAATGAAAAAAGCGACAGTATTAATTCTGATTCTGGCTATGCTTGCAACCATTATTACTGGATGCCAGCAAAGCACATCACAATCACAAACAGGGTCGACGACGACTACAACGGTCAAGCCATCTGTGACCACAACACAGGGAGAAACCATCCATATTGTCATGCAAAGACCTTTATGGGGCAATGGAGATCCGGCATCTGACTATGCTAAAAAGGTTCGCGAAGCAGTTAAAGAGGCCATTAATATTGATGTGGAGATTGTGGGACAATCAAATCCTGCGGACCAGTATGAAAAACCGAATTTGATGCTGGCATCGGGAGAAAAACTTGATATATTTCAGGTTCCGCCGGATGCGGTCAGAGGTTGGCGAAAATACAAAGCAGATGATCTGATAATTCCGCTCAATGATTTGCTGCAATCTGATGGACCTGATCTGCAGGAAAAGATTGACGAATTGTCATGGAGCTTTCTTAAAGATGAAGAAGATACCATTTGGGCCTTACCGGATGAAGGACCGGCAATGACAAGTTGCCTCTATATCCGTCAGGATTGGCTTGATCAGGTTAATCTGACTGTACCAAAAACATGGGAAGAGTTTGAAGCTGTTATGCAGGCATTCCAGGACGAATGTGGTGATGTCGGTTTTGTACCATTATGGCGCAAGGCGGAAGAAACCGTATTTCTCGGCGCATTTGTTGACCATCTGTCAACCTATGCAGATAGCCAGGGGAAGCTTAATCCTGTATGGAATCAAGAAGGATATAAAGACTTTCTGACCAAGATGGCTGACTGGTATAGCAAAGGGTATTTGAGTAAAGAAATTACAACAATGGATTATTCTGCTGCTTCCGAACTGATGTGGGGTGGCAGTTCGGGCCTGATGCTAAACTGGGTCGGCGGATATGGATTGAGTGCCAACGAAGACAATATCAAAGCGAATGTGCCCGACGCAAGAATCACACCGCTTGCACCGCCATCAGGGCCAAAGCAGGGTAAAGTTTCAACGGGATCAACTGTAGCTGCAGATATTATGATTACAAAAAGCAGTGTCAACCCTGAAGCAGCCATGCGCTATATCAACTGGTCCATGGGCACCTTAGACGGATGGAAGACAACCAAATTCGGGATTGAAGACACACATTATAAATTTATTGATGAAACAAAAGGATTAATTGAATACATTGGTGAACCAAATTATGCCATCTATGCCTCGACGCGCTTGAATGCTATGAGCGGCACTATTTTAACGGATTTATCAAGCGTAGATGCGCATAATTTCTATCAGGATTCATCGAAATATCCTTGGTATATTCCTCAGACATTAGGCTTTGTATTTGATCATGACGCACTTAAACCATTTACTGACAAACTAGAAGGACTCAATGTAGAAATGAATGAGCTATATGCAAAAATTAT
>JAWSUP010000095.1:3871-12338 GCA_033549405.1 Bacillota bacterium
TTATGGGTGAAGCCAGTGTTGATGAATGGGACAGCATGATACAGAAATACATGAATAACGGTGGTACTGACTATTACAATGAATTGACCAGGCAGTTTACCAGTCAATAATCAATTCGTGAAATATTCTCTGAAAGCATCACTGCTCTGCACATGCAGAGCAGTGATGCTTCCAATCACGCAGCATGTTATCATAATCAAAAGTCGGGAGAAACAAAAAACAGTGGAAAAATTCAGGGTGACACCAGAAAATTACTTTTCTTCGTTTGGCTGTTATCATGTAACACCAGAAAGTCCGGATGGTCAACATATTGCATATGTAAGATGGAAGGACGCCCCACAATCCCCTCTTGGTGGCGACGCAGTTTTGTGTCTTTGCAACAACCAGTTTCAGCAACACGAGGAAGTATTTGATATAAAAAATTTGGTTGTTCACAATGGTGGTGGTACAGCATGGATCGATAATGATCATGTGCAGATATCAAGTGCTTGGGATGGAAAGGTAGCAGGAGCCTGCATTATAAATGTCAAAACAAGCAGAATCGTCGCTGGTCCGTACCCCAAAGGCACAGTGCTTCACGCTCCATGTAATCGAAAAGTTCTGATGTGGGTTAATGATAATATGACCTCTCAAGGTTGCGGTGTATATTGTCTGGATTTAAATAAACAGGTTATTAGCAGAATCTGTCAAAACGAAGATTTTACATCATGGACTGCACAGATGATTCGGGAGACTGATAATCCTGCTGACTGGCACATCGATCATGCGACATGGTCGCCTGACGGAACAAAAGTTGCAATAAACATCGATGCTGAATTTTGCAAAGGATGGCACAATTATCTTTGGACGATGAATGCAGATGGCACTGATAAAATATTTTTTGGATTGAAACCTATCCATTTTGGGTGGTATGACAATCAGTCAATATGGGGCAACGATAAGAATGTCCCTGGACAGCTTCCACATGATGGATCGTTGAGACTTTGGGATCTTAAGGGAAATTGGATTGAAAATCTTACTGGTGGTGAGTGCAACCATGGCGCTATGGCTCCTTTGCGTGATTGTTTCGTTGGAGAGACATGGTATGAAGCATCACCTGTCGAATTAGCGCTATACAATCGTGGTGCATCCAGACCAAAAGAGATCATTATGAGCCATCAGTATGTTGATGTGACCTGGGCTTTAGAGGCGCACGTTAATCCAGCGTTTTCAGCTGATGGGAAACGCATTTATTTTAATAAAGCAGTGTCAAGTGAGCTCAATGAAGGCTGGTGCGCAATTCTTGGATAGGAAAAACCTTGGCTGGAAGCACTTGGAGCGAATGATTTTCATGAAACAATGCATAGAAGCGTCATGCTGAGAGGATGACACGATGATGAAGAAAATATGTTTAGATGGTGAGTGGGATTTTGTTGTTGACCTTGACCCCAAATATCATGGAGATGCTGGTATTTATCCTGATCCGCCATATTCACGGCCAGATACCGACCACAGGCATTGGCAAATAGTTCAAGTGCCCGGTGTGTGGCAAAAATATGGAACGCGATATGAAATATATGAAGGTGTATGTTGGTTTGCCAGAGAATTTGTAACAGAAGATTACCGTGAAGGCATGCATGCAAGAATCCGGTTTGGAGGCGTAAATTATTATTGTCGTGTCTTTTTAAATGGTTTGGAAATCGGACAGCATGAGGCAGGTTATACTGAATTTACTGTTGATGTATCCAAAGTTCTCCAGAATGGACGGAACCATCTGGCTATCATGGTCGATAACCGGGCAACAACGACAAAATGGCCACCGTGTCTTGGTTACTTCAATTACGGAGGCATTCATCGATCAGTATTCCTCGAAGTCATTGATGATATATGTCTGGATGATATCAGGCTTAATGGATTTTTTGATCGTGGCCAATGGGTTCTGCATATTTCCGGTCAAGTGTTGGAAAATGCTACTGAACAACAAAAGAGAACTGATGACATGCGGGGTAACAGCACTGATCGTAGATCCCCTCTGTTCATTGATATATCATGTTGTGACATAAAAGCGAACATCGATTTAAAGGAAGATGGGTCTTTTGCAGAGGCTTGTGTTGTCCATGGTGTTGAATGTTGGTCTCCGGACCACCCATATCTATATGATGTAACAATCAGATTAATTAAGGACGATCAGGTTCATGATATCTTCTCGTCACGCTATGGATTCAGAAATATTAAAACGGAAGCCGGAAAAATCCATCTGAACGGCGATCCGATAACCTTGAAAGGGATCTGCTATGTTTTTGATTCATGTACGACAGGACTGATGATGCAGCCTGATCAAATTAACATCGATATTGACCTGATGAAAGAAATGGGGTGCAATGCTGTCAGATGCCATTATCCAATGGATGAGCAGTTTTATCGGGCTTGTGATCAAAAGGGGCTTTTTGTCTGGGTCGAACCGAATGTCTATTGTTATCACCCGGAGGATCATGAAACCGGAACTTGCTTTTCCAATCCAGAATGGACCGGGTTGGCTCATCAGATGGCTTGTGAGATGATTGCCGTAGCCAGAAATCATCCAAGCGTCATCCTATATGGCATCGGTAATGAATGCAACACCAGGCACCCAGAAGCAAAAAAATTCTTTGGTGATTTAGCAATGTATATACAGTCGCTCGATCCGACCCGGTTGATCTCATATGCTGCACTATATGGAACGGTTGGCCCGATTGCTGAGATGGTCGATGTTCTGGGCATCAACTCATACTGGGGATGGTACGATAAAATATTTGGCGGAAAAGGACTGAGACCTGAGGACGAATGTTGGCAGGTGTCATCTGAAGCAGTGAAAGAAAAAATTAACCTCGACGCAATGCGTCTGATGTTGGACAAAATTATAAACGAAAGCAGCAAGAATCAGGTCCTGTTTCTTACAGAATTTGGGGCGGACTCTGTCCCGGGCTATTTGTCCAAGAGTCTTGATTTGTGGTCAGAAAACTATCATGCTGAGCTGCTTAATCAAATATTCAAACTTTGTGACGATTATCCTCAAATAGCAGGAACCTTTCCGTTTTGTTTCTCTGATTATCGAGACCCATCAAAAGTATGCAACGGTTATTGGGATGAACAAAATTTGAAAGGTGTCGTTAACTATGAACGAAGAAAGAAAGCTGCCTTTTCTGCACTGAAGAATCAATATTCTGGTTCATCTTCAGGTGAATAGTATGAATTATTCAGCAGAACAGCTTCGGACCAGTACCCTGCGTTTTATCAGAAGTTTGAAAGCCGATGATTCATGTATCGGAACCTACAGGTATTCTGCTGCTGTTTCAAAGGCAACATTGTACGCATCGGCTTATGCTGTGATGACACGATCTTTGTATAATGATCTCATTGATCTAAGTCTGGAAGAAAAAACGACATGGATTGATTATTTTGATCGTCATCAGGACGACGATGGTCTTTATTCTGATCCTGTCATATGGAATCAAGGCTGGTACAAGGATGACCCATTGTGGTGTGGTCGCCCACATTTAACCTGTCATATTCTGACAGCATTGATGTGTCTTGGATCTATTGCGAAGAAAACGTTTCGGTTCTTGGAATATTATAAAAATGAAGACAGCATGATTGACTGGCTCGAAAAACGCGATTGGGGAGAAAGGATTTCATGGACAGGAAATGAAATATTTAATATTGGTATTTTATTGCAGTATGCGAGAGACTTTCATGACGATGTGGATGCCGGTAAAGCTGTCAATACTATGCTTGAGTGGCTGTCACAGCATCATATTTGTCATGACACAGGAATATGGGGATCGCTGGATATTTTAGACCCGCTTCAGCGATCTCATGCCGTTCAGGCGGCATATCATTGGTGGCCGCTGTTTTTTTATGATCGTTTTCCTGTTCCATACATGGAAAGAGCGATCGATACGCTATTGCTAACCCAAAACAAATCAGGCAGTTTTGGCTGGGGTGTCCATAACCGACAAGACCCATTCAAGTCGAGCGCCTGCGAAGATATTGATTCGATTGATCCTCTGGTTCGAATGATGCACCTGACAGCATATCGGAGAGATGATATATCAGCTGCTTTGAAATTGGCAGCCAGGTGGGTTGCCAAAAACCAAGTGGAAGATGGCGGTTTTGTCTTTATGCTGGATCAGCCATTTCAGTATGGCCACATAGAGCTGCTGGGTGAAAGGAACCAAGGCGCCATGTTTCCAACCTGGTTTAGAACATTGTCACTGGCGCTGATTGGAGAATCATCCACTAAAACGACGACTTGTAAATATCCATGGTACTTTACTAAATGCCCGGGATTTCATTATTTGTAATTGTTCTGATTTTGTGGTTTTACAATATGAAAACATGATTTGTTTACCTGTTTTGAGCTGAATGAAATCATAGAGATTTTGGTGAGTTATATGAGTGACTTGATTAGCCAATTGCAGCCAGACCAACTTCTTCCAGTAGAAGTTATTTTCAATCCTGCTTGGTGGAATGCATCTGTTGGATTGACCTTTGACAGAGATTTCTTTTACAACCCATTCTGTCGTGTACAGAGCGAAAAGATTATGCGCGAACACCTCTATGACCGATTCGGTGATCTTGGTCTTGGTGAGAAGCCCGCTCTGGATAAGCCGGTCATTGGACCGGTTCATCTGGCAGCTGGATACCTGATCTCAGAAATGTTGGGGTGTGACATCCGTTATCATGAAGCAGCACCGCCAGATGTGATTTGCGCACATTTATCTACAAGCGAAATAATGCAACTACAGGTGCCTGATTTGAACAATAACCCCGCATTTCAACAATTGTGTTTGTTGATGGATGAGCTTGAAAATAAATATGGCTATATTGAAGGTGATGTTAATTGGTCAGGTGTTTTGAATATCGCTCTTGATTTAAGAGGACAAGAGCTATATATTGATTTTTTCGATAACCCAGCATTGGCTGATCACCTGTTTAATATTATTACCAGAACTTTAGTTCGATTTACTAGAATTATAAATACTCGAACAAGATCGTCGTCAATTTCAGTTAACCCGATGGCCAGACATTTCCAGTTTCCACTTTTCTTACATTCAAATTGCAGTGTCGCTATGATCGGCAGGAAGACATACGAAGAGAAGTTATTGCTCCATGATCAGTTTTTGGCAAAAAGACTGCAACCATATGGCGTCCACCACTGTGGAGATAATATGGAATTGTTAGCGCCAGCATATGCTAAAATATGTAGTGTTTCATTCTTTGATGTTGGTTGGGGATCGAATATCAAGGACTGTCGCGCCTTGCTCCCTGATTCTTTCTTAAACCTGCGTCTTAGCCCGGTAAGGCTCTTGATGTGTTCAGCCAGCGAGATTGAGAATGACGTTAAACAGATGGTGTGGATGAATGGTGGTCCACATCGTGCGGGGCTCTGCTGCATCAACATGGACAAGGGAACTCCTGACAGTAATATTAGAAGGATCTTTGCAACTGCTGATTTGCTGCGTGATGTACCTTATCAAAAATAATAACCAGTTGATTCAATGATATAGTCAATCTAGTAAATCGTGAAGAGAATAGGCGTATGAGAGGGGATAGCATGTCATTGAAAATTGGTATTAAGTGGAATGAATCCACTCGGTTCACAGACAATGTAACAATGAAAAATATTATAAAATTAACATCTTATGGCCAGTACAATCAAACACCAACTTACCATACAAACACGGCATTTACAAAGGATGGCCGAAGTCTTGTATTTGCTTCTGCAAGAGGCAATAAAAGCTATATTATTCGCGCTGATGTGAGAAGTGGTGACTTGATTGCGTTGTATGAGGCAGAAGGTGTCGGCTCCAGGGACTATATGCATACTTTTGATTATGCAGAAATTGGAAATGGACGAGGTGTCTGCGGTAACAGACTTGCTTTAGCTCCTCAAACGGGTTGGGCTGTCTTTACGCATGACAAAGCGCTTCTGGCAGTCCAGATTGATACAGCTGTCGTGAGAACACTGATATCCGATATTGGAGATGAGTGGGTATATGGTGCACCATCTATTTCATGGGATGGAACAATAATTGTGGTACCGATTTCAAGCGCGCATCCGCAAATCATTCACAATGAACGATTATACAAGCGATATATTGACTATGATAATCACTCTATGAAGTTGTTGTACATTTCATTAACAGATGGTCAGATAAAAGAAATACTATCAATTAAATCTTGCCAATGCTCTCATGCTGCATTCTGTCCTACAGATCATGATTTGATCTACTATGATCGGAACATACCCCCTCGTTATTGGTGCGGAAATGATGGTGGTAAAACATCCAGAATTTGGTTGTATCGAGTTTCAACAGGTAAAACATGGCCACTACGCACAAGTTATCCAGGTGTTTTTCAGGTGCATGCGGCCTGGACGTGGGCAGGTGACGCAATTGCCTATCATGGATTTATGCGTGCAGAGGGCTATTCGAGTGGAATTTATATTGGTTTGACCAACAAAAATTCGCTGCCGATCCGAGATTATCAATTCCCTCATGTTCATTCGTACGGGCATCTTAATCCTGATCCAGTGCGACCAGCATTAATACTCGATGGTGATTTGATGCCAGGGTGCCTGAGTTGGCTTTTTTATGACGATGTAGTTCCACGCATCGAGTTAATCTGCCGTCATGATACGCAATGGGAGAGTATGCCAGGTCAGTACTCGCACCCTCATCCTCAGTCAGACGCAGCAGGCAAGTACATTTGTTATAACAAAGCAGAAAGCGGCAGAAGCGATGTATTAGTTGTAGAAATATAAAACAGCATCTTAAATCATCGCTGCTATAAAATTCTCTTTCAATTATTTTTCCTTCCGTTTGCGCACCGTCAGGGTGCACTGGGCTTTGTCGACCCGGGACATGTCGATGTCGTAGGTGTAACCCAGTGGTTCCAGCACGCGCCGGTAGAGGACATCGCAGTGCTCGCAGTAATGCGGGTAGGGCTTCATGTGCTTCAGTTCGAGCAGCCGTCCCTTGGAGGGGCAGGCTTTCATGTCGATGGTGAAGACACCCGCTTCGTCGTCCAGGGTCATGACGAAATCGGCGGCCTCTTCGTTGAGCGTATGGCTCCAGTACTCATAGCAACCCTCCAGCCCCTTTTGCGTGACCAGGTCGCGCAGGTTGTCTAGAAAATTGTCGGACAGGTATTCCCAGAAAGCGACAACAGCGGGGTAGCCTGCTTTCTGGTCAAGATAATCAAAATAGGCGCTGTAGGCCGGGATAAAGTCTGTACAGGAAATCATGGTCAGGACCTCCTTGTGAAGCGCTGGACGCAGGCGCCGGTCTGCGGATCATAGCCGATCAGCTCTGACTGGTAGGGTGTGTCACGGCAGATGCATTCATGGACGATCTCGTGTGTCAGGTGGAACAGGGGCGACATGTCCTGGCCTTTAGAGCGGATGTGCGCGACAGCCGGGCAGCTTGTCACATGGATCTCAAGGCTGTCCGGATTGTTCAGCCGCCGGATCTCGACCTCTCCGCCTTCAATTGCATAGATCTTTTCCATGTACGCCTGCAGTGCATCCAGCCCCTTTTCTTTGATGGACTGGCTGAGCGGCGCATAATACTGATCGGCAAAGTGGGTCAGATATTCGCGGACACCCTGCTCGCCGTAATGCTTTTCCAGATAGATCAGAGCGAAGTTGAGCGCACCGTGAAAATCCTTGTGCAGGTATTCATTGTCGGATGCGTGACGGATCATTTGTTTAATGGCCATTTTGGATACCTCCCTTAACGACCGGGAATCGGCAGTTTCCGGATACGCAGGCGATTGAGACAGCCGCCGTCCTCTTGACCACCGGCACAATAAGCCAGCAGCAGATCTTCCTGAACAAAATGGATGGCGATGTAGCAGTAGCCGCTGTCCGGATCATCTTCCAGGATGATGGGTTCATCCCAGGTTGCGCCGTCGTCCTGACTGACAGAGCAGACAAGCGGAGTCCGCCCGCCGTTCCAGGCTTTCCCCGGTTTGCGGCGCGTAATGTATTCAGGCATGGGGTTCCAGACAGCAATCAGGTTTCCGGTCTTGGGATCCCTTTTCATGGACAGCGGTGAACAGGGCGACGTGAAACGCGATGGTTGCGGCGCTGTCCAGGTCGTGCCCCGGTCGCTGCTGAACATCTCGTACTGAACGCCCAGATCCGTCCGCGCCCAGCCATATAAAGAACCGTTTTGCAGTTCAATGGCACCGGGTTCCTGAAGACCTGATCGGGTACAGCGGGCATTGACCGTGCATAAGTTCGACTCATGCCAGGTCACGCCGTCATCATCTGAAAAGAAGAACACGGCTGTGCTGCGGCTGTCCCAGGTGGCAAAGCTGCCACTGCGTCCGCTGACCGTGCGATGGTAGCCGCCCGGAACGATCAGGCGTCCGTCCCTGAGGCGGACGATACGGTCGTTATTGGTGACATAGTAACCCGTGGCCGGAACGCAGCAGACGGGGT
>JAWSUP010000096.1:0-3587 GCA_033549405.1 Bacillota bacterium
AGCCTGCCTGTAAAGCCGCTTCAAGAACAGAAAGGCCAACGCCGCTGCCAACAACGACCAAATCGTAATTTTTCATGTTATTCCTCCTCAGTTAAAGAACAATCGCCCGATCAGCTTTTTTTGCCAGGGTTTAAATGAAGACTTGAGCAGACTGGTTGCCAGCGAACGGAAACTTTCTGCTTCGGTTGGATAGGAAAAGATGATGCTCAGAAAGGCGGATGGAGTCTTTTTTTGCGCTATGGCCAGAGAGACAACCGGTATCATCTCGCCCCCCTTTTCGCCAACCAGTGTCGCGCCGATGATACGGTTTTTGCGGCCAAGATTCAGCTTGACCAGCCCGTGCCGGTCGTTTTCTGCTTTGGCCCGGTCATTATCGGCCAGATCGACGATCATGGAACGCTCAAAGAGGCCTTCTTTTTTACCCCAGTCTTCTGTATATCCGATATGGGCCACTTCGGGTTTCGTGTAAGTTGTCCAGGGAACGCCGGAATAATCAACCTTCTTTCTCAATGGGAAGATGGCGTTGCGGATGACGACACTGGCCTGATAACCGGCCATATGGGTGAACTGGTATGGACCGGTGATGTCGCCGCAGGCATAGATGTGCTTGACGTTGGTACGCAGATAAGCATCTGTTTGAACATAGCCACGTTTGTCCAGTGCTATGCCGGCCGCTTCCAGGTTCAAGCCGTCTGTTGATGGTTTTCTGCCCAGAGATACGAGGATCTGATCCCCCCTGATCTCCCTGGTCTGACCATCCTGTTCGATGATGACGATAAATTCAGATGATTCCCGTCTGACTTCCAGGATTTTTGCACGCATCAGCAATGTCATGCCATCGTCGGTGAAAACCTTTTCCATGATTGGTGCAACTTCAGCGTCGTCTTTGTTGAAGAGATGCGCATTTCGATCGATGACCGTCACCTGCGAGCCAAGGTGCTGGAAACCCTGACCCAGTTCAAGGCCGATCGGACCGCCGCCCAACACAATCAGGTGAGAGGGAAGCGTTTCAAGATCGAAGATGTTCTGGTTGGTCAGAAAGGGCCCCTCATCAAGGCCTCTGATACTCGGAATCACCGGTTCGGAGCCCGTTGCGATAACAAATGTTTTTGCCGCTTATCAGCTGGTCGCCGACGCGTATGTGGTGTTCATTCACGAACCGGGCTTCGCCGTGATAGACGCGGACACCCAACCCTTCATAACGCTTTGCAGAATCATGGGGGGCGATTTCATCAATGACAGAATGGACCCGTTGCCTGACTTTCTTTAAATCAACAGGAGCGATCTGGCTGTCGATGCCAAGCGCCGCGGCACTGCGGATATCTTTAGCCAGATGGGCGCTTTTCAAAAATGATTTGCTCGGGACACACCCTGTATTCAGGCAGTCTCCGCCCATCTTGTCGCGCTCGATCAAGGCGACGCGGGCCCCCAGGGCAGCCGCCCCATTAGCAACAACCAGGCCTGCGCTGCCTGCTCCGATTACAATGATGTGAAAGTCATACTTCATTTGACCCTCCATGTTTTATTTTTGCTTCTTGTTGACAGTTCTGATCTGTCTGATCGTGTTTCCTTTTGAAAAAATAAACACCTGCCGAAAAAATCACTAAAACGCTGATCGACACGATCAATCCATATGGATTATTCTTGATATCTGCTGCCGTATGGGAAAGATATACATACACAAGCGTACCGGGCAGCATGCCAAACAGCGTTGCCAGTGTGTAATCACGATGCCGGATGGCTGTTAGTCCTGATAGGTAGTTGATGACATTAAACGGGAAAAGCGGCAGTAACCGGATATAAAGCATGAAGAGAAAGCCGTTCCTCTCTATTTTCACTGAAGCTTTTTCCAGAAAAGAACCGGGTTTAATCCATTTTTGGATTGTGTCTTTTCCCAGGTAACGAGAGGCAAAAAAAGTGATCTGGCAGCCGAGATTAGATCCAATGACAACAAGCAGCAGCCCGGTCCAGAAACCAAAGAGCGGTGCGGCCAGTATGGTCAGGGCGGTACCGGGAACAGCCAGCACAACGCCGGCAACATAAACAGAAAGATAGATGAGTGCGGCATATGGATTTGCTCTGAATTGATTAATGAAAGCGGTCAGGGTTTCGATTGTCAAATACTTTCTGAGCGGACTGACAGCGACCATAAGAACCAATAACAAAAAAACAGTCAATTTAACCCAGCCGGAATACTTTTTTAGCCACATGAAGACTGTTTCCTTTCTTGTTGACTGCTCAGCTTGTCGAATGCTGTCTCACTCGGCTCATGAGTAAACAGAGAAACTGTTATGTCACCCATTATAGGGGCAGCAGTCTCAGCCGCATGTAGCCTGCGGTACACTGATAATAAATGACAGGGATCGATGAACAACGGAGCGCTGCAGTCATGGAACAGTCAATCACACCTGAAAATGAAGCAGTTAATGAAATGATAAAGCGGGTGTGCCCTTTGGCAGCACACCCGCTTGTCAGACAATCTTTATCGCCCGGTTGAGCCTTATGCGGTCAGCCGGACAGCCAGCGGTCAGCCGAAGAGCGGGCCGTAGGTCTGGCAGGCACGGTAGTCGGATGATTCGGTTTCGACGGTTCCGAAGGCAGACCAGGCGTGGGGCCGGAAGATCTGACCGGCCGGGACGTTGTGCATGGCGACCGGGATGCGCAGCATACTGCACAGGGTGATCAATTTGGCCCCGATATGGCCGTAATTGAAGGAGCCGTGATTAGCGCCCCAGTTGGCCATAACTGAGTAGACATCCTTGAAGGCGCCTTCACCGGTGATGCGCGGGACAAACCAGGTGGTTGGCCAGGTCGGGTCGGTGCGCTTCTGCAGGATCTGGCTGACCTCATCCGGCAGAACGGCCGTATAGCCTTCGGCGATCTGCAGAACCGGACCGAGTCCCTCTATCTTGTTCATGCGGACCATCGTGACCGGCATTTCGGTCTGGGTTTCAAAGGCTGAAGAGAATCCGCCGCCACGGAAATAACCGTTGTCGGCGGGACACCACTGGGTTGCTGCCAGGCAGGCATCGGCATCTGCGTCCGTAATCTCCCAGAACGGCTTCATCACAGCTTTACCTTCAGCATCGCGCATGGAGCCGCAGCCGTCGAGTGCAGCCGCACCTGAATTGATCAGATGGATAAGACCGCCTTTGGCAGCACCTTCGGGTTTCCAGCCGGTCACCCGCTCGATGGCATCGGGGCTCCAGTAGGTGCGGACATCGGCAAAGACGGAGGCCGAATCAGTCAGCAAGTGGCCGAGCAGCATCGCCATGCCGTTGAGGGCGTCGTTTTCAGTCGCCAGGATGATCGGCTCGCGGATGCCGTTCCAGTCGAAAGAGGAGTTGAGCAACGCTTCTGAGAAGTCATGGTTCGGGAAATGGTCAGTCCACTGGCGCTGTCCCTGGACGCCGCCCACGATGGCGTTGCGGCCAAGTGCTTCTTCGCCGAAGCCCAGTTCGGCCAGCTTCGGGTTGCCGACCATGATGTCGCGGATGATCAAGGTCTGCTTGATGACGCGGTCCCACTCGGCATCTTTTTCTGCTCGTGTATGGGCGAACTCGCCGCCTTCGTTTTTGTCCCAGCCT
>JAWSUP010000096.1:3597-12189 GCA_033549405.1 Bacillota bacterium
CAGCCTTCTTTGCAATAGGTTTCGCGCCAGGCTTTTGCTTTCTCAAATTCTTCTGGGTCATAGATGCCGCGGGCGATGCGGCGCTCAATCTCGACTTGGTCGAGCCACTCGGTGCGCAGACCGAAATATTCCTGGAACATCTGCGGGTCGATGACGGATCCGGCGATACCCATGCAGGGACCGCCGATGTTGACATAGGACTTGCCGCGCATCATGCCAGCTGCCAGGGCGGCTTTTGCCCAGAGCAGGACTTTGGCGCGGACATCATCCGGGATCGAGGTGTCGGCGGCATCTTGGACGTCGCGGCCATAGATGGCGAAAGCAGGCAGCTTGCGCTGGGCGTGTGCGGCCATGACAGCGGCCAGGTATACGGCGCCGGGGCGTTCCGTGCCGTTGAAACCCCAGACGGCCTTGACGGTCAGCGGGTTCATGTCCATCGTCTCGGTGCCGTAACACCAGCACGGCGTGACGGACAGTGTGGCGGTGACATTTTCTGCTGCAAACAGGTCTTCGCAGCGGGCGGCTTCGGCGACGCCGCCGATGCAGGTTTCAGCGATGACACATTCAACAGGCAGGCCATTGGCATAGCGCAGGTTCTCCGTGATCAGGGCGGCTGCTGCATTAGCCATGTTCATGGTCCGCTCCTCCAGCGACTCGCGGACGCCAAGCCGGCGGCCATCGATGCAGGGGCGGATCCCGATACGGGGCATACGACCGATCAGGCGATTTTCAGGTTCATTCATCTTGTGTGGCATGAAAAGTCCTCCTCTCGGAAATAGAAGTTCTCGCAGAACAATTTTGGCGTAAACTTGGGTGTCCATCGACAGTCCCACACTTATTATTTTACCCTGAGTCAAAAGATAAAACATGGATAAAATGGTATAATAATGGAAAATCCGGTCGGCAGAGAAGACGCGGATGTTTATTTTACAGGATAGTCAGCCAAGGGCCATCAAGGCCTGACATGGATAAACCGGGAGGGAATGATGCGGCAGGAACCGATTCGGCAGACCGACCAGTTCTGGACCGATTCGCGCGGGATCCGACGCAACCAGCAATTGACGCGCCAGCTGAACCTGATTGATATCGAGATCCTGGACCACGGCTATTTCGTCGGGACGCAGCAGTGGAACCAGTTTGATGTCATGTCACCTTTCGGTCGCATCTATTACATGATCGCAGACAGTGGCTGGCTTGAGACCAGACAAGGCCGAATCGATCTGGTCCCCGGCAACATGTATCTTATTCCGCCATATACGCGCGTCAATCTGCGGACGGATGCGCGCATCGAGAAGTTCTATTTCCACTTCACCCTGAAATATGCAGGGGTCGATGTGCTCGAAGGCATCAACCGCTGTTTCAGCCTACCGCTGGAGACGTCGCTCTTGGAGGATGTGGTCCGGACTTACAGCGGCGGGTCATTGCCCGACCTTTTACAGTTGCGGGCGCTGGCCGGCCTGACCCTGTCGCTGTTCCTGCGCCGGTCGTTGCCGGACCTCAGCCCTCGATTGGTTTTAGCCAATACTTACCAGGAAGTCAACGCGTTCATTGAGCAAAATCTTTCCGCCCATCTGACCGGCCGAACTGTCTGCGAAGCACTGGGTCTCTCCTACGAGACGACCCGGCGAACGTTTCGTCGCGACAATGGCATCACGTTCAACCAGTATATCAAGGGGCGACTGATCCAGGAGGCATCCATGCAACTGCTTCTGACAGACCGGACGATCCAGCAGATCGCGGCAGGGCTGGGGTTTGGCGATGAATTCTACTTCTCCCGCCTTTTTAAACAGAAAATGGAATACAGCCCGCGGGAATACCGCCGGATCAACGCGGTCCTGCGCCGGGCGCCCTGAGCAAAGGAGAAAGAATACAATGAAACAGAGAAGCAGTCCCAGTCCGGCTGAAATGGCGCACAAGGCAGTTACGGATCCCCTGCATTGCGCGATCGTTGGCTGCGGCAAGGTGGCGCTGAAACACCTGAAAGCCATCAAATACCACCGGACGGACCTTTTTTTATCCGGTCTCGTTGACACCCATCCGGATGCAGCCCGGACGCTGTTGCGCCAGGCTGGCTATTCGGCGACAGACGCCGCCTGTATTCCGGTCTATGAAACCATGGACGAATTGTTCGGACGAGAAAAGCCAGACCTGGTGGCGATCACAACACCCAGCGGCAGCCATTTTGGCCTGGCTAAAGCAGCTCTGCAGGCTGGCGCGCATGTTTTTGTGGAAAAGCCGCTGACATTGTCCCTGCCGGAGGCGAACGAAATGATCGCCCTGGCAGCCGACAAGGCGTTGCAGATAACCGTTGGCCACATTTACCGTTTCTTTCCCATGGTCCGGGCTATCGAAGCCGATCTGCGCAAAGGCCGGTTCGGCCGCATCCTTTACGGTGACGTCAAAGTGCGCTGGGGGCACAACCAGGCTTATTACGATGCGGCTGCCTGGCGCGGCACCTGGGCCCAGGATGGCGGCGCCCTGATGAATCAGAGCATTCATGCCCTAGACCTGATGACCTGGCTACTGGGCGGATCTGTTGTCGAGGTGAGCGGCTGGATCGATCGCCAGATGCACCATATCGAGGCTGAAGACCTGGGATTGGCCATGCTCAAACTTGATAACGGCGCGTATTGCCTGCTCGAAGGGACAACCAACACAGATCCCAGGCATCCGGAAGCGTCGTTTATCATCGAATGCAGCGCCGGTGAGATTCGGGCCGGTTTACACGATGGCAAGCCGGTGATCCGGATTTCGGACCGACGCGGGCGACGCCTGACCGGCCGCTATCTTCGCCAATTTCTGAAACAGACCTGGCAGCAGGGCGGCATCAATGCCTTTCTGCAGTTAAAAAATCCGCACAGCGCCATTTACAACGATATGGTCCGGGCGATCCGGGATAAAAGAACGCCATTGGCTGACGGCCTTTCCGGACGCCAGGCCGTTGCCGCCGTCCTGGCTATTTATGCCTCGGCCAGCCTGAAAAGAACCGTCAGACTCCCGCTTGACGATTTTTCGCTCAATGAGATGGAAGGCTTTTTCCCAGATATTGTCAGTCGAGCGTCGCAGGATTAGGGACGTTGTCAGCGATGCCCGTTGCGGTCGGCCGCATGGTTGAGCCTTTTATGCGGTTTTCTGATCTGGCCGTGCTCCCGCATCCAGATTAAACTGTCACGGAACGTGTCGATCAGGTCGCGCGGCTCAAAGCCGAGTTCTTCAGTCGCCTTGGTATGACTGAGATTGCTGTTGGAGACAAGCACAGACACGCTGTAAGGCGTGAAGAATGGCTTGATGCGCAGCACTCGACAGGCTACATGCGTGATCCAGGCCGCCGCGCGGACCAGCCACCGGGGCGCGAAGAAAATAGCCGGTTGCCGCTGCCCGAGAGCGCGCCGCTCCAGGCGGATGACTTCTCGCAAAGTCACGCGGTGACCAGAGAGGATGTATCCTTCGCCCGCACGCCCGATACGCGCTGCAGACAGGATGCCCTCAGCGACATCGCGCACATCGACGAAATTGTAGGCGCCGTCAAACGACATGATCAGCCTGACCCAGCCTTGGGTGCTGAGGTAACGGAGCAGCCGTCCCATCTCAGACAGCCGGTAGTCATAAGGTCCAATGACGCCGCTGGGGAAGACGATCACGGCATCCAGACCGCGCGCGATCCCGTCATAGACGATGGCTGTTGCAGCTGATTTGCTGTTGGCATACGGCCCGAGCAGGTCGGGTACCGGAAAGTCGTCTGTCTCCCGGATCACCTCGCCATCCGGCAGATCCGGCAGTGCGTGGACAGAGCTGACGTAAACGAGGCGCTCCACTCCATAGGCCAGGCAGGCATTCACGATATGGCGGGTTCCACCGATATTGACTTCCTGCAGCAGACGCGGATAGCGCGGCGCTGTGTCAATGATGCCAGCCAGGTGAAAGACCAGCCGTGCGCCGTTGACAGCTCGCCAAACGTCGGTTTCGTGTCGGATGTCGCCATAATACAGGTCGACTGTCAGGCCGTCGAACGCGTCGAGCGGTTCGCCAGCCTGTAAAAACAGGCGCAGTGTTTCAAGCGGGTAACGTTCGTGCAGTTTGCGAACCAAGACATTGCCGATGTGTCCGGTTGCTCCGGTTATCAAGATCATAAAGCATCCCTCCTGGGCGTAAAACGGGTCGGCTAAGTGGTTGTTAAGAAATTTACACACGCCGTGCGCGGTGAGTAAGTTGCGTTTCTGATACCTATATTCTATCATATGTGCACCAAATGAAGATGACGAAACTGTGAAAAGTGACAGACCGTTTATTGCGAAGCGATAAACAGTCACCGGGGTGACCGACATCGGTTATATTTGCCTTATAATGGTAATAAATAGCTCAACAACCCCTCAAAGGATTCGTTGAATCCGTTTTTCCCAGGAAGGAATGATCAATATGAACAACCGCACATTACCCGATAATCCCAACCAGACAATCAATTACAGCAACAGCCGCCTTGCAGATATCTGGCTGGCCGGCGGCTGTTTTTGGGGTGTCCAGGCCTACATGGCCCGTGTATTCGGTGTCGCCGAGACTTCTGTCGGTTATGCCAACGGACAGACGGACAATCCGTCTTACGAGGATGTCTGCAGGCGCAATACCGGGCATGCCGAGACTGTTCATGTCCGCTACGACCCGGAGCGCATCAGCCTGGAAGATGTGCTGAGCCAGTTTTTCCAGATCATCGATCCGACCAGCCGCAACCGTCAGGGCAATGATCGCGGCAGTCAATACCGGTCCGGCATCTACTACCTGGAAGACGCCTTTCTACCCGTGATCCGGTCGGTTGTGGCAGCAGAGCAGAAGAAATACGACCGGCCGATCGTCACTGAGATTGAGCGGCTGCGTCGCTATGACTTGGCCGAAGACTACCACCAGAATTATCTGGAGAAGAATCCAAACGGTTACTGCCACATCAGCTTTGCTACTTTGGAACAGGCAGCAAAGAAAAAGCCTATCATCCAGCCGCTGATCGATCCGGCCCATTTCCCCCGCCCGGCAGACGATACACTGCGCGACCGCCTGACGCCGGAACAATACCTGGTGACACAGAAAAACGGCACAGAGCGACCCTTTAGCGGGGCTTACTGGAATCAAGACGAACCAGGACTCTATGTCGATATTGTCAGCGGTGAACCGCTCTTTTCATCGAGCGACAAGTTTGATGCCGGCTGTGGCTGGCCCAGCTTCACCCGGCCTGTCGATTCGCAAGTCGTAAGGGAAATTGTTGACAAGAGCCATGGCATGATCCGCACGGAAGTGCGCAGCAGAAGCGGCGATGCCCATCTGGGCCACGTCTTCACTGATGGTCCGGAAGACAGGGGTGGACTGCGCTATTGCATCAACAGCGCGTCATTACGCTTTATTCCGCTTGCAGATATGGAGAAGGAAGGCTACGGCGCCTATATCGGTTGGGTTGAGCAAAAGGACGGCTCCTGAACTTCCCGGCTCACCCATCTAAACAGGCCCGACTTCCGATTGTTCGCCGTTTGAATCAATGGGTTGCCTTTGACGCTGCCCGGCAGATCCCGTATAATCGGAGTGGCGTCAGAAAGCCGGACAGGCAGGTTGAAGATGAGCAAGATGACCTATTCCATTCCCTATGCCCGCGGGCATCTGGTTGCAACCATCGATGATGCGTTTGTTAAAGCGGTTCTGGAACCAGCGGAGCCTGTCGATAAACCAGCTTATTCCAGGTGTTTTTCTGAAGCGGATTGCATCCGGCAGGCCCTGACGCAACCCATTGCATCAGAACGGCTTTCAGATCTGGCCCGTTCGGCAGAAAAGGTCCTGATACTGACGAGTGACCATACCCGGCCGGTCCCCAGCGCGATCACCCTGCCGCTGCTTCTCGAAGAGATTCGCCTGCATAATCCGGTTGCCGCCGTCAAGATCCTTGTGGGAACAGGCTTTCATCGCCTGACAACCCGGGAGGAACTTCTCGATAAATTCGGTCCGGATCTGGTGAAAAATGAACAGATCATTGTGCACGACAGCAACGACCGATCCTGCCTGGTCCACAAAGGCACATTGCCCTCCGGCGGCGAACTGTGGCTGAACAGCCTGGTCGATTGGGCAGACCTTATGGTCGCCGAAGGTTTCATTGAGCCGCATTTTTTCGCCGGTTTCTCTGGCGGCCGCAAGAGCGTCTTGCCGGGCATTGCCGCAGCTGAAACGGTTCTGGCTAATCATTGTTCCGAATTCATCGCCAGCCCTTACGCCCGCACCGGCATCCTGGACGGCAATCCATTGCATGTGGATATGCTGTATGCCGCCGATGCAGCCTGGCTGGCTTTCATCCTCAACGTTGCCCTGAATGCGGACAAGAAAATTATCCGGGCTTTCGCCGGACATCCTGACAAGGCTCACCGGGCCGGCTGCAGCTGGGTTGGCCGCCGCGCCGAAGTCAGCCGCATCGCAGCCGACATCGTGATCACATCCAATGGCGGTTATCCGCTCGACCAGAACATCTACCAGGCAGTTAAGGGGATGACGGCCGGCGAAGCATGCGTCCGCCCGGGCGGCGTCATCATCATGGTGGCTGCCTGCGAGGACGGGCACGGCGGCGAAGCTTTTTACCGCTGGTTTGCCGACGCCAGGTCTCCTGTCGAAGTGACCCGCAAAATCCTGTCAATCGCGCGCCAGGACACGCTGCCGGACCAGTGGGAAGCCCAGATCCTGGCCCGGATCCTGGAGCACTGCACCGTCATCCTGGTGACCAGCTACTGCGATCCGGTCATGATTCGATCCATGCACATGAAACAGGCCGATACGATCGATGAGGCCCTGGCCATGGCGCGGACTCTGACCGGAGAACAGTCTGATATTGTTGTCATCCCGGACGGCGTGGCCGTCATTGTCCAAGATTGAATTTACACTCTTATGAAAAAGAAAAGTATATAAAAATGAGGAAGGTACAAGCGCATGACTGAAGCCGAAAGAATCCAGGCCTTGCAGGTTCCGGCAACGTATCCTGTTGCCGCAATCCTTGACACGGACACCTACAATGAAGTGGACGACCAGTTTGCCCTGATCTACGCCCTGCTGTCTCCCAAAGTCGATCTGAAGGCTGTCTTTGCCGCCCCTTATTTTAACAGCCGCTCAACCGGGCCTGCCGACGGGATGGAGAAGAGCTACAGGGAAATCCTGAGGATAATGGATATTCTACAGATCGCATCCGCCGGGTTTGCCTGGCGCGGCTCGACGGTATATATGAGCGCCAAAGATAGGCCGGTCGACTCCCCGGCAGCCCGCCGCCTGATCGAACTGGCCCATGCAGCGCCAGAGCCGCTTCAGGTCCTGACCATCGGCTGTGCGACCAATATCGCCTCAGCGCTGCTGCTTGATCCGGCGATTGCCGACAAAATCGTCGTGGTCTGGCTGGGCGGCCATACGCGTGACTGGCCGCATACCAATGAGTTCAATCTCATGCAGGATGTCTATGCTGCCCAGGTTCTGTTCGACAGCGGCGTCCCGCTCGTCCGTTTTCCCTGCAGTCAGGTCACGGAGTTGCTGCTGACAACTGTCCCTGAACTGGAAACCTGTCTGGGCGGAAAAACTGCTGTCGGCGATTACCTGGTCGAAACGGTCCGCGGTTATGCACCACAGGATGAGCGCCGGTTTGCCTGGTCCAAGGTGATCTGGGACATCATCACAGTAGCCTGGATTGATTGTCCGGAGGCACTGACGACAGTCCTGGTTCCGACGCCCCGGCTGGTCGGTGACCATGCAACGCCGAAAAACGAGCTCTGTTTTAACCTTGACTCCACAAGGCCGCTCTGCCGCGAAGCTGTACATGTCAGGCGCGACCGTGTTTTTGGCCGCCTGTTCCACCTGATTAATGAAAGTGGCCGATAAACCGGTAAAAAGCGAAGATCCTTTATTGTCAACCGATGTCGGTCATGTTACAATCGCGGGTGTTGCAGGGAGGTCGTTTGCCCGCAGGAAACCGGCGCGGCCACTTTTGACAAATGAATAGGCAAGATATCCGTATAAGTCTGCAAATAAGGTGCAGACGTCTCTACGTGGCAACCGTAAATTGCCTGCGCTATGGTGTTCTTTTTCTGACCGGCCAGACCCGCATGCCATGCAGCGGGTTTTGTTCGGAAAGAGTGTTTATGAAAGTAGACAGAGGGCACTGGCGCTGTCTATTTTTATTTATTTGGGGGGATACGAGATGAAAGAATACGTGCTGACTGTTGCTGGTCTAGAGCGAAAGCTGCCAATCGTGCAGATATCCGATACGCTCGAGATCGCCAGTTTTGTCATCCTGGGAGATGTAGAGCTGGCTGTTCAGGCGGCTGCCGAACTGGTGACCAGGATTCCCCAGGTTGATTATCTGATAACAGCTGAGGCAAAGGGGATTCCCCTGGTACACGAACTGGCTCGTATTCTCGGCATGAAACGCTATTTTGTCGCGCGCAAGAGCATCAAACCCTATATGACCGAGCCGCTGGTGATCGAGGTCTATTCAATCACTACGCAGACAAAACAGCTCTTGTGCCTGAGCCGGGAAGAAAGCGAACAGATCAATGGCAAACGCATCCTGATCGTCGATGACGTGATCAGTAC
>JAWSUP010000097.1:0-6297 GCA_033549405.1 Bacillota bacterium
GTATAGGTGCGGCCGTAGCTGATGGTTCGCCCCGCAGGCAGAGATTTGCTTAGGATGACGCTCGTTTTCAGCGTCATCGCAGGTTTTAGATCCGGCCATGCGTCGGGGCATCCGGGCGGAACCATACCAAAAAGTATCAGTCCGGGACGGACCATGTCCAGGTGCATGGCGGGGAAGCGCATGGTCGCGGCACTGTTGCAGACATGCTTCAGAGGTATCGGCAGACCGATCCGGTCCAGTTCCGTGCTAATGCCCATGAACTGCTCAAATTGCTGCCAGGTGAAGGTTTCATCTGCCTCATCGGCACTGGCAAAATGCGTATAAAGACCTTCAACGACGATCCGCGGCAATGAGCTGATCCAACTGATTTCCTTGACCGCCTGATAACCCGCCAGGTAACCGACCCGGCCCATGCCGGTATCAACCTTGATGTGGATGCGCGCTTCACAGTCCAGTGCGACGGCGGCTTCAGAAAGCGCTTTTGCCAGGTCTGCGCTGTAGACGGTCTGCGTGATCCGGCTGGTCAGTATTTCACGCGCGCGGCGCGGATCAGTATAGCTGAGCACAAGTATCGGAACTGTGATGCCTGCCCGCCTCAGCTCGATCGCTTCATCCAGCATGGAAACAGCCAGCCGGCTGATACCGTTTGCCAGCAGGACAGGGACCACCGGATAGACACCATGCCCATAGGCGTCTGCCTTGACAACACCCATGATCTCACAGCTCCGGTGTGCCTTGCTGCGCAAAAGCCGCGCGTTCGCAGCGATCTGATCCAGATTGACCTCTGCCCAGGATCGTGTCAGCAAATCGCGTCCTTGTGCTTTCCAGATTTTTTCAGCCAGATCAGACATCTTCCACTTCCCATCCGGCTTGATGAAAAGCAGATCCCAGTTGTCTGATGACATCACGGGGCAGCATGGCGCGCCGGCCTCTTTGCTTTGCTGCTAGATCTGCCGCCAGGCCATGAAAATACACCCCGGCACAAGCAGCCTGCAGTGCCGTCAGCCCCTGAGCCAGCAGGGCGCCGATCAGCCCGGCGAGCACATCCCCGCTGCCGCCGCGCGCCAGGCCGTCCTGGCCGGTTGTATTGATCCAGCAAGATCCGTCAGGAGCGGAAACGATCGTTGCGGCGCCTTTGAGAACAATGATGCAACCGCTGCGCACAGCCAGTCCAGAGGCAGCCTGGAGGCGATCCTGCACATCAAGGTCGGGAGCAAGGCGGTGGAATTCACCGGGATGAGGCGTCAGTACCGGGATTCCCTTGTCACCTGATCCGATCCGCTTTTTTAGCAATCGCCAGTAATAATCCGGCCGACGGCTTATTTCATTCAGGGCATCGGCATCGATGACCAGATGTCGAGCTTGTGCGATAACGAGTGCCAGCAGGTCCGCCAGCAAGTCGGGGCTGCCCAGACCGGGACCGATCACAGCACAGTCAGCTACTGCTAATGCCAGCTCAATGGTTTTCTCAAGGTCATCATCCTGAACCAGGTGCAATTGGAGCGCTTCCGGACAAGCCGATACGATAACCGGGCTGATTTCCGATGGTATGGCCAACTGCAGCAAACCGGTTCCTGAGCGGGCCGCAGCCTCAGCGGCAAGCACAAGGGCGCCTGGCATGGACACAGAACCGCCTGCAATCAACAGGCGGCCAAACAATCCCTTGTGACCATCGGGCGGCCGGTATGGACACCAGGGCTTGACCATGGCGCCGGTGATCTGGTAAACCGGTTTCTGATCTTCCTGTTTCAGAATGTGCTCAACAAAATCATGTTCGATCCCGATCGGTTCGATTACAAGCCGGCCTGCAATGAATCGGCCCGGTGCACTGCAAAGGCCGATCTTGGGACGGATAAATGTAACAGTCCAGTCAGCCCGGATCGCACAGTCGACAGCTAGACCGCTGTTGCTGTCCAGTCCTGACGGAACATCGATGGCGATGATCTGGTTATCCGATTGTCCAGCATCAGCAGTCCATTGGCTGACAGAGCGGAAAATCCCTGGGACAGTACGGCTGACATCGAAACCGGAACCGAAAATGCCATCGATGATCAGACCGCCGCGAAGGCTGGTGAAATCCTCGGGCTGTGGTGTCGCCAGCGGTATGCCAAGGTTAATCAGCGCCTTGCGGTTTGCCGCCGCTTCCTCAGGCAGGATTGCATCCGGGAACAGCTCCCGGCAATTGACCGACCAGCCTGCCGCCGCCAGCAGGCGGGCACTGGCGTAAGCATCACCGCCATTCTGGCCACGTCCGCACAAAATAAGTACCGGCAGAGTATCAGCGCCGCGGTCGGCAGCCAGCCTGTTGCAGTGACGCACAACGGCATAAGCAGCCGCCTCCATAAGCAGGATCAGCGGTAACCCGGTGTGTTTCTGCCAGGCCCGGTCTATGGCTTGTTGTTCTTTTGCCCCGATCAACCGCATCCCTGTTTTGTCTGCCTCCTATTTCCACCACGACGCGACCTCAGGTCGCACTTTCTGTCTATTATACCATGGTCTGATCCACGAAAAAAAGGCGCCATGCGGCGCCTGATTAACTCGTCTTCTCAGCCCTTTACATCAGATCATCAGAGATGTTTGTCGATGGCAGCAGCCAGTTCTGTGTACGGCCGGGCTCCGATCATTCGCTCTACAACCTGACCGTTCTTGAGGATATAGATCGTCGGTATGCTCATAACCCTGAACTGTTCAGCAAGGTCATTCTCCTCATCGACATTGACCTTGCCGATGACAGCGCGATCCTTATAGTCTTCCGCCAGCTTGTCAATCGTTGGCGCCACCATGCGGCACGGACCACACCAGACAGCCCAAAAATCAAGCAAAACAGGCTGGTCGCTTTTCATAACGATTTCATCAAAATTGTCAGACTTAATTGTCAAAGCCATAAGAAACCTCCATTGCTTGCATCCTCTGCCGGATCATAGCTGTTTTATGTTGGTGATCATAGCGCCTGGCGCGTTCTGGTGCAGTAACTTGAGTTACATGGCAGGACAGGCGGAACACCTGTCATTCAGACTGATAATGCCGACAGGTCGTACGGCGTTTCCTGATAGACATAGTAATTCAGCCAATTGGCGAACAGCAAGTAAGCTGAGCTGCGCCATTTGACGATCGGCGGTTTTTGCGCATCATCGTCAGGGAAGTAGTTGATCGGCAGTGAGATAGCCAGTCCACGTTCGATGTCACGATCATATTCATATTTCAGTGACAAGGGGTCATATTCGGAATGACCGGTCAGAAATATCTGGCGGCCAGTCAGATCGGAAACAGCATAGACACCAGACATTTCTGATTCGGACAGGATGCGAAGCTGAGGTATTTTCTCCAGATCAGACCGCCGTGTCTCGGTGTAGCGCGAGTGTGGCACAAAAAAGATATCGTCAAAGCCCCTGAACAATTTGACCGGCCGCGTCCAGCTGCGGCTATGCGGGAAGACGCCGAACATCTTGCCAGGCAGATCATGCTTGGGAATGCCATAATGGTGGTAGAGACCTGCTTGAGCACCCCAGCAGATATGCAATGTCGAATAGACGTGCGTACGGCTCCATTGCATGATCTCAACCAATTCCGGCCAATAGGCCACATTTTCAAAAGCCATCTGCTCAACCGGAGCCCCGGTAATAATCATCCCGTCATATCGCCTGTCTTTGACCTGTGCAAAGGTTTCATAAAACTTGGTCAGATGATCAGTTGACGTGTTGCGCGGATTGTAGGTCGCTGTATAGATAAGATCAACATCGACCTGCAATGGCGAATTGCTCAGAAGACGCAGCAATTGAGTCTCCGTAACGATTTTGTTGGGCATGAGATTGAGGATCAGGATGTGCAAGGGGCGAATATCCTGACGATAAGCCCGATCTTCGTACATGACGAAAACATTTTCCTGTTCCAGTATTCCAGCTGCCGGTAAATTGTCCGGAATTTTGATCGGCATCCACAATCTCCTGTTTCTCATATCCAGTCAGACCGACCCAAAGCTCAGGTCAGGCCACTCATTGCACAAGCGGACATGTTCGTAAAATTTAGTATCTACACAGATCCGCTGCTTGTCAAGTATTCAATTTTTTCACCATGTACTGTGGTGTTTGCCATTCAGAGAATATATAGAATAAACTGACTCTTTAGATTCCTCTGCAAGACCAATGCAAGACCAACTGAATTCAAGGCAATTTTAATGGATAAATTCCTGCAGAATCGATTCAGGCGGGACAATTGACAGGTCTGCTGCCGGCAGACGCGAGCAGGCAGCTAAAAGCTCCTCGGCCTCGGCAACCGCTGCGGGCAGGTCGGCATAGGATTGTCCGTCCTGCAGATAGATCGATCCGGGTAAAGACCCCTGGAGATACTGCCGTAATGATTGCTCGATCCTGGCAGCAGCCAGCGGCGGAATGATACAGAACTCATAAGCAAGGCTTGAGTTGACATACTCATCAGCCCGTGCCAGATAAGGCGGGAAAAAATGTGCTTCAGTGTGGTCGATCATCGGCCAGTAATCAATGGTTGACAACGCAGTCGAGCCCCGGTGCATCACATCGCGCGAGATGCGCCTGAGCATCCTGAGATCCCTGCTGCCAAGCAGCTGACGTCCGTCCAACAGAGTACACCATGGCATAATGAATACGCCAAACACTTGTGATGGCGGCAAATGGCCGATGATGAGTTCCGACAGGCCATGGAGCCCTTCGATGATGATCAGGTCGTCAGCTGCAAGACGGATTTTTTTCTCCGGTCGCATGACGCGATGGCGGCGGACAAAATCGAAAGTCGGGAGGTGAACCGCCTGACCTGCAAACAGAGCGTTGAAGTCCATCACCATGGCGTCTGTATCCAGCATGTCGATGGTTTCATAATCAGGACGGCCCAGTGCGTCATGGTGAACCGTAACTGTCATATAATAGTCATCCAGGGACAAGACGCGTGTCGGTCGGCCGCATTTAGTCAAGACCCGGGCCAACCGGTCTGAAAAAGTCGTCTTGCCTGAAGCTGTCGGTCCTGACACGAATATGGCGCGGATATCCGTCTGGCTCATGATACGGTCTGCCGTCCGCATGATCTTGTGCTGGAAATCTGCCTCGCACGCAGCAACAAACGCTGGGAATTTACGGACGCCCAGCTGGCTTTCCAGGTCTTCTATGCTGATCAATGTCATCTGTGTCAGTTGAGCCATAACCAGCCCCTCCCAGGCATGATCAGAAGCAACATACGCTCCGTCATCCCCGATGGATTGACCTCGGTATGCATGTTCATTCTATCAAAACAGCCAGATGCTTACAAATATAGCTGCCCTCCTCTGATGCTTTGACTTTGGCTATTAAAACCATTGTCATCATTCCAGAGGAGGGCATTGTCGATCATCTGCACTTTGCAGGTTCAATCACTGCTGAATGATTACTGTACCGGCTCAGGCGGTGTTGCCTGCGGCTTTTGTTCATTGCCCAGATAATGTGGCAGTTCCATACCGGCCATCTTGAACATCTCATTCATCGGCGGAATTGACTTGAGCATACCGGAAAGAAAATTGGCTGTTGCCGGTGTCTTTCCTTCACCGCCGGCACTGTCCCAGACAGTCACCTTATCGATCTTGATATTCTTGATCGCGTCAACCTGGATGCGCAGCAAGTCTTCCATCTTGTCTGCCAGGAGCAGGCGCAGGGCATCGCCCGCATCGCCTCCGGCCGACTGGACAACCTGACCCAGACCAAAGGCCTGTTTGGTCAGAATCTCCTGGATACCTCGTGCTTCTGCTTCCATCTTCATGTAGATGGCGTCAGATTCACCTCTGGCCTGACGGCGCAGGCGCTCTGCTTCGGCCTCAGCCTGGAATTCGATTTCGCGTTTCCTGACTTCTGCTTTGATAAGAACGTCCGCCTCAAGTGTCGCTTTTTCGCGTTCGGCACGAATTGTCTCTGCTTTTTGCTCCGCCAGGTAGGCTTCTTCGAGTGCGCGGGCTGCCCGCGTTTTTTCTGCTACGGTCGCCCGGCGCAACGCTTCAGCTTCAGCTTCCCGCCGTGTCGCATTCGATGCGGCAATGGCTGCTTTTGCTTCATTTTCACCCTGGATGGCTGTCGAGTCGGCTGCTGCGACCTGGATACGCTGATCCCTTCTGGCGTTAGCCTCGCCGATCGAACCGTCGCGATCTTTTTCGGCAACTGATTTCTTGGCATCATTAATGGCTTTCGCAGCCGCTTCTTTACCGAGGGCTTCAATATAGCCAGATTCGTCATTGATATCGGTCACATTGACATTGATCAAACGCAAACCGATCTTTTTGAGTTCTGTTTCCACATTGCGGGAGAC
>JAWSUP010000097.1:6307-12131 GCA_033549405.1 Bacillota bacterium
CTGATTCGAGAAATTTATCGCGGTCTGTATTGATTTCCTCGATGTCCATCGTTGCGATGATCAGACGAAGCTGTCCGAAGATGATGTCCTTGGCCAGTTCCTGAATTTCGGGAAGCTTCAAGCCAAGGAGCCTCTCTGCGGCATTCTGCATGACGCCCTGCTCGATGGATATACCAACTGTGAAACGGGATGGGACATCGATGCGGATGTTCTGCCGGGACAGGGCGTTTTTCAGGTCGACACTGATTGAGATCGGTGTCAGATCCAGGTATTCAAAAGCCTGGACGACCGGCCAGATGAACGAGGCGCCACCATGGATGCAGCGGGCCGAACGCATCGTTCCGTCTTTGTTGCTGCCGACCTTACCATAGATGACCATGATTTGGTCGGATGGGCACTTGCGATATCGCGAGAGCAGGACGAGGAACGTGGTGAATAGAACGACGATAATAACGATGACTGTGATAATGACACTGTCTGGCATGTTTTTCACCTTACCTTTCGATTTTGCATTTTACAGATTGTGATAACTGTGTTTCATGTGATATCAGATTCATTGCCTTTTTCCGATTTGTGATGATCTGGCACGACCACAAGCAGTGTGCCGCGCAGCCCGATGACCTTGATTTGACTGCCGGTCGGGATATCGACGCTGTCATCGGTGATGGCATCCAGTTCAACAGCGCGTTCCTGCAGCAGTAACGACACCTTGCCGCTATAACGGCCACCTCCGGGGATACTCAGATAAACCCGGCCGGTCAGGCCAATGGCGTTGCGGACATCCAGGTTACCGGTGCTTTGCAGTCCCAGAGCGATCTTGACAATCCAGGCCACCAGTGCCAATGCCATAAATCCGGCTGCCAGCGCCAGAAACGAAGCGAGAACGACGTGGACATTCAGATCAATCAGGGCGATTCCGACCCAGCCACCAATGGCAAAGAATGCAACCAGTCCCCGCACCGTAAAAAGGCGCAATCCGGGATCCACAGCTGCTTCTGTATCCGGCGCGTCACTGAAGTCTCCATCAGCCTGGCTGTCAGTGCCGGTTTCACTGCCGCCCTGTGTGCCAAGACCGACCAGGAGCAAGATGGTTTGGATCACAAGGACTACCGTCGCCGGCGTGGCAAACAAGGCAAAGATCTGCTGGGTCAGGCTCATGTTGTTCCACCAGTTTGCAATCATGTTGTATTCCCCCTTTTCATCCCGGCTAAGCTTTCCCGGGTTCGTGTCTGCAAGAGCCATGCACCGTAAGCCTGAACCATAACCAGCAGAACCTGATTCAGGCGCGTCCTATCCTGTGGATCCGGCATTTTATAATGCTGCGTTACATCTTTAATCCGACCGTACAGCTCATCTCGAGCCGGGCAGCCATCGGACGGCAGCGAAAGAACGACATCACAGAAAAACAAATACAAGTCGCTGTCATCGATCAGGTCGTCCTGCTCATCAGCCAGATTATTGTTGATCCAGCTGAGCAGCTCAGCTACTTCTTCAAGGGACAGGGTGTGACGCAGTAAGGCAATCAGGATGATGCGGCAGGTCTGCCGGCGCGTGTACCGCTTGTTGACCGGATTGGAGACATAACCGCGCTTGACCCAGTTTTGCAGTGTTGCCCCAGGGACGCCGACCATATCGGCCAGTTGGGATAAATAGACGCCGCCTGTCATGGCGAAAGCTGCATCGAATGCCCGTCGATAATCCTGTCCGCCTTGCAGATCCATTTGGATATTGGTTCCTGGCAGACATTGCTGTGGCATGTTCTCACCTCCTTTTCTAATGTTTTCTCGATTGTATCACAGGTTCACATGAACTTCAATAGTATTTTATTGAACTTTAAAAATAATTTTTGATCCTATAATCCAATCACTGTACCTTTTCAAGCGGCACGCAACAAACAGTGGCTGCTTCGTGACTTCTGAGCAGACAGCAGGATAGGAAAATGATATAATTCCAAACAAAAAGGATCTAATATCATATCGGCTCAGGGGGTGACAGACCCAGTGACTGTCGAGCGTCGCATCTGCTCATGAGCAGGCCAGGCACCGTTATTGGAAAAGCTCAGCCTCAATTTGATTTGCATAAATCTTTGATACAAAACGGGAGGAAAAAGATGAGAACGAAAATCTGGGCTCACAGGGGCGCCAGTGCGGCAGCCCCGGAAAACACAATGACAGCATTTGAGCTGGCAGTCAGGCAAGGCGCCGATGGCATTGAACTGGATGTACATCTTACGGCAGACGGCGCTGTCGTGGTCACACACGATGAATCCTGCCGCAGGGTGACAGGCGAAGAAGGCCAGATCGGCCAGATGACACTGGACCAGCTGCAGCTGCTTGACTTCGGTCGTATCTTACCCGGTTTCGACCGCCAGCAGATCCCGACGATAGCTGAGGTTTTTGATCTGATCAGGCCAACCGGCCTGATGATCAACATAGAACTGAAAAACAGCGTCAATCCGTATCCCGGACTGGAAAAGGCAGTTCTGGATCTTGCCGAAACGCACCACATGTCAGACCACATCTGCCTGTCCACCTTCAACCATTACAGCCTGGTTCTGGCTGCTCAACTGATCCGCGAGCGTGGCCTTTCCATTCCCTGCGGCCTCCTCTACAGTTGCGGTCTCTATGAACCCTGGGTTTATGCCCGCAATGTCGGCGTGACAGCGATCCATCCGCATTATGCGAATCTGCGTATTCCCAACCTTGTGCTTGACTGTCACACGGCCGGTATCCAGGTCAATGCCTGGACGATTGATCAGCCGGATCATTTGCGTCTGGCCTGCGGCCTGGGTGTTGATGCGATTATCACAAACGTGCCGGACCTGGCAGTCAGCCTGTGCCGGACATCAGCCGGGGACGCCTGAAGACACGTGAATGGGAGGCAATATGCAGCCATTGAATTATCGCAAAACATTTTTGATCGGATTTGGCTTTTTTGCCAGTTCATTAGCCTGGAGCCTGTATAACAGCTTCGTGCCGGTCATGCTCGAAGAACGCTATCTGCAAAGCACGGCTCTGATCGGTTTCATCATGACCATAGACAACATTTTCGGCGTGATCTTCCAGCCGCTCATCGGCCAGGTCAGTGACCGGACCCGGACCCGGTTCGGCAAGCGCATGCCTTATATTCTGATCGGCATTCCAGCCTGCGCCCTGGCGTTTTTCTTCATTCCGCGTACTGGCAGCCTGATCACCATGATGAGTGTCATCATCCTCTTCAACCTGATCATGTCGATCTGGCGATCACCGGTTGTTTCGTTAATGCCTGACATGACACCGCCGATCCATCGCAGCAAAGCCAACGGCATCATCAACCTGATGGGCGGTGTAGGCGGCATCATCGCATTTTTGGCCGGCGGTTACCTGTCCAATCAGTACGGAGACAACATGCCGTTCTTGATGGGATCCATCGTGATGATCTTCGCCCTTGTCATGTTGTTTTTCTTTGTCAAAGAACCGGACAGCCGGCGCATGGCGCGCATTATGACTGGCCGCGAACAGATCCTTGCCGCATCAGGATCCGCTGCCCGGGATACGGCTAATACACAGACGATCAAAAGCCGCCTTAAGGGCAAAATCGATACCCAGCTGCTGGGTGGCCTGAACGGATCGGAAAAGCGCAGCCTCATATCGATTCTCCTGGCCATTTTCTTCTGGTTTTGTGGTTACAACGCTGTAGAATCCTTCTTCACACTCTATGCGACCAAGCAGCTCATGATATCCAAAGGCGACGCAGCCATGACACTGACGCTTTTTTCTCTGTCACTGGTTCTTTTCGCCCTGCCTGCAGGCATCCTGGCCGGCCGCATTGGTCGCAAACGCATGATCATGATCGGCCTGGCCGGCATGATCGCAACGTTTATGCCGATGTTGTTCATCGAGAGCATCATGGTCTTGCGCGGTCTATTGGTCGTAGGCGGCCTGTTCTGGGCTTGTGTCAATATCAATTCGCTACCCATGGTTGTCGAGCTGGCCAGCAGAGAACGCATCGGCAGCTTTACGGGTTATTACTATTTCTTCTCATTCAGCGCAGCTATTCTCAGTCCGACATTGTTCGGTTGGATCAGGGATCTGACCAACGATTATTCAACTCTGTTTCTCTATTCGGTCATCGCCTTTGGCCTGGCATTCATTTGCATGCTCATGGTCCGTCATGGAGAAGCGAATCCTGATGCTGCAGCCCCTGATGATGAAATTGCTGAAGCAGCCAACGCTTAGAGACATCGATCTTTTAGCCATTGTGGATTTATCTTGTGTGACTTATACTGGCTATGACCAGTTCCGGAAAAATTATAATCGACCAGGAGGTGCAGCCAGATGTCATTATTTCACGGAAACCGTTCGCTGATCGAACAAGCCAGATCACTGTATGTGTTGATCCGCCGTCAAGAAGGCATCACGCGCCAGATGCTGTCTGAACAACTGGATATGCCGGCTACCTCCTTGAACAGAGCCCTTGACCGGCAATTACAGTTGGGGCTGATCGAAGAATATGGTTTTGCCGACTCAACGGGCGGACGACGTCCCGGGCTCTATCGCATTGTCAGTCAGGCTTATTACCTGTTCGGACTTGACCTGTCCGGCGCTGCCGGACATCTGGCCCTGCAGGTAGTTGAACAGATCGACCTCCCCGGAATTGATCTGTTGTTGGAAGAAGGGCTGGGCGACGTCATCTGCCGGTCCTGCAGGGTCATATTGGATCGTCAGGGAATATCTGCGGATAAATTGCTTGGACTTGGCGTCGGCTGGTCTGCACCTGTTGTCCATGCTGCTGAAGCAAGTGGTGCTGATGTTGATGTTCCTGGTTTAAAGGATGGCATACCGGATCACGAATCCAGGCCGGGCGAACACACAGCACTGTCGCCGGTTTTTGCCGATATTTCTGCTGCTTTAGGCATTCCGGTCTTCTCGCTGAGAGGTGCCGACGCTGCTCTGTATGCGGGTCTCTGGCAGCAGAACAGCCTGGCCGACGGCACTTTTCTATATCTGTCTGCAGGCCGGTCAATCCGATATGCCATGGCAGTCAGAGGGCAACTGCACGTAACCGGTCTGACAACGGATTCGATCGGCGACCTGGTCGTTCCTTGGTCGATGCATCCAGAGGGCCAGAGGCTTGATCAGGTTGCGACGATCCCGGCTATGGTGCGTCGTTTCAGAAAATCGAAAAATGACAAGACGCTCGACTGGTCGGATTTTTGTCTGGCTGCAGCGGCTGGAAAGAAAAAGGCCGGCAGTATTGTAACGGAAGCGGCTCAGTGTATGGCGCTATCCATTCAGAACATGACCATCCTGACCGGTGGCCGTTATCTGCTTCTGGGTGGGCAGGCCCTTTTTGACTTGCCCGCCTATGAGTCTGCCATTCGTCACGAACTGGCAAGTCTGGCCAAAAGTGGCGCCAGGATCCCCCTTTTAATGGATCTGGCTTATGGAAATTGTATACTGGCAGTCGGCGCTTCAGCTTATGTCCTTGAAATGAGTCTGGGACAGGCGTAAGTGATCTGATTCCAGGCATGATATCAATAGCAGGGGCTGTTAATAAATAAGGGGGAACTGCAGAGCAAGATATTTTACAGTACCTAAGAACCGGGAGGTTGTTTCATGCATCAAAATACCGGTCAATCCGAACCACGGATCCGGCTAAAACTGTTTTTGACTTTTTTTCGCATCGGGCTATTCACTTTTGGTGGTGGTTTCGCCATGCTGCCACTGATCGAGCGCGAAATCACCGAAAACAAAAAATGGATCGGCGCGGACGAATTGATTGACATGATTGCGCTGGCCCAGTCCATGCCCGGTCCCGTCGCTGTCAATGCATCGATCTTTAT
>JAWSUP010000098.1:0-12089 GCA_033549405.1 Bacillota bacterium
ATCGGCTGCGGGCTGGCGCCCGTCCTGTACCTGGTTGCGCTCAAACGTCAGCGCCTGATGACGATCTATTATGTTCACTGTAATGTGGAAGGGATCAGTGATGCAACCATACTGCGTGAGACAACCCGTCTGCTCAACAGCATAGAGCAGCTGTTCGCCGGCAAAGACCTGGAGACACAGGTGATCCACACGACCAGACCCTGGCGTGAGATCCTGGCGCAGAAGGATTATGACCTGATGATCGTCGAAGACCGGAAATGTTTATCCATTTATGGGCGATCTGAAGACTATCACCTCGATGAAGTGTCAACATTAATCGCCGATCACAACACGTTCACCTGTGAGGTTTCGGTTGTGCGGCAACAGGAAGAAGGTGAATGACATGCAGCGCTGGGTCAAGGCACTGATGCTAGGCGCACTGGCGATTCTGGTAATCATTCTATACCGGCAGGGACACAGGCCGACAGAAGCCATCGCATCTGCCTGGTATATTGACAATGCACTGCAGGACACCGGCGCACCCAATGCAGTGGCAGCCATCTACTTGAATTATCGCATGTTCGACAGCCTGTTTGAAACCTTGATGCTGCTGGTCAGCGCTCTGGCCGTCATCAGGCTGTCCTGGAGAAGTCATGAATCCGACCAGGCGTGACAAATCACTGGTCAGCCTCCTGATCGGGCTCTTATATCCATTCATGCTGCTTCTGGCAAGCTACATAATCCTCAATGGCCATGCAACGCCAGGAGGCGGTTTTCAGGGTGGTGCGATCCTGGCGTCGGTGATGATCAGCCGTTACATGACATATCCGTATGAAGACTTTAAAATCCAAACACTGCAGAAACTGGAAAAGGTTTTGTTCGCCTGTATCCTGGCATTGCCGATCCTGCTGTTGTTCCTGCGGGCAGGCATGCTGGCGGCCCCTTTCGACCGTGTCTATCTGGTCAGCATGAACCTCTTGATCGGACTGAAGGTGGGGGCCGGCCTGAGTATCATCTTTTTCCGCTTTGTGTTTTATGAGGGTGTTTCCTGATGGATTGGATCAATGGTGAGAACATCAGCATCTTGCTCTTTTTTATCGGCCTTTATGGGCTGACAGCCCGGCGCAACATGCTCAAATCGATCATATCGCTTGGTATCATGCAGGCAGCATCCATTCTATATTTCCTTGCAGCTGATTACATACCGGGCAGTGTGCCGCCCATCGGTGAGATCCCGGACGGACAGGCAGTGGCCGATCCGCTGCCGCAAGCCTTGATGATCACCGACATTGTTATCGGCATCGGTGTGACGGCCGTTACGCTGACCCTGATGATCCACCTGTACCATAGATATGGTACGACAAACTGGCTGAAAGCCAGAAACAAGAGGATCGAGTGATGGTGCATCTGTTCTGGCTGATCCTGATTCCGGTCATAACCGGATTAGCCATCATGGCGTTACCGCTCAGATGGGGCAAAGTTTTGTCCATTGCTGTGCAGGGTCTGATGGGGACACTCAGTGTTATTGTCTTTCTGGCCGTTCGCCAGAGCGGTGATCAGGTGCAGGTCATCGGCGGCTGGCCGCAGGCAGTCGGTATTGCCTTGCGTGCGGAGCTGTTCTCGATCGACCTGGTCTTGCTGAGTACGCTTCTGTTTCTATTTATGTTTTGCTACAATCTGAACAAACCTTATGTCAACAAGATTTTCCTGTTTTTGTTTCTGGTCTTCCAGGGACTGGTTAACGGTATCTTCCTGTCGATCGACCTGTTCAACATCTTTGTTTTTGTTGAGCTGTCCACAGTTGTCATCAGCCTTTTGATCATGTTTAAACAGGATAGCGAATCTATTTATGACGGGATGATCTACCTGATGACCAATACGGTGGCCATGGCTTTTTTCCTGTTTGGTATTGGAATGCTCTATAAGACTGTGGGCGCCGTCGACCTGGTCAGCCTGAAAGAACTGATCGCCGGGCAGGCGTCTTCAGAAAACCTGATCCTGCCATACGCATTCCTGATCACGGCTGTCAGCCTGAAATCGGCCCTGATGCCCCTTTTCAGCTGGTTGCCAAAAGCACACGGGACACCGGGTGCGCCATCGGTTGTATCAGCTGTCCTGTCCGGACTCTATGTCAAATGCGGCGTCTACCTCTTCTACAGGATACAGACGATTTTCCGACCTGCCATTGATACGAAGGAACTTTTCCTGGTCCTGGGCATTGTTACGGCTGTTGTCGGCTTTATCCTGGCTATTGCCCAGAAGGACATCAAGTTGATCCTGGCTTATCACACGGTGTCGCAGATCGGCCTGATCATGATCGGCCTTAACATGGACCATCCCTACGCCCGGATCGGCGCACTGTACCATATCATCAACCACGCACTCTTTAAAGCGACATTGTTTCTGACGGCCGGCCTGATCATCGAGCATTACCAGACCCGCAAGATCAGCCAGATCCGAGGTGTCTGGCGCGAAATGCCAATTGTTGCAGCCGCCATGATGATGGCCATCCTGGGCATCACCGGGGCGCCGCTATTCAACGGCAGTATGTCAAAATTCTGGATCATGTATGGCGCCGAAGACACCTGGATGAACCTGGCTTTATACCTGGTCAACCTGGGCACCATTGTGTCGTTTGTTAAATACAGCGGCATGCTGTGGGGTCGCAGAGCAGTAGTACAGGCGGATCATGAGCACAAGACAGCACAGCAGTCGCGTGCTGAACAGCAAGTCAATCCAGTGAGATTGGCGTCCAGTACAACTATTGTCGTACTGGTGATGGGTTTTTTGTGCTTTTTGGGCGGTATACTCAGCGAACCATTGACGCGCCTGCTGTTCGGCGTTGACTTGCCGATCGAGTGGCGCCAATATGGGCAGAAAACACTTGTCTTTGCTATAATGCTGCTGGCTGGTGCGTTGATCTACCACGGCTGGCTGAAGCGCTGGCGCTTTTTTCAGACAGCACGGGGTTTCGAGCTGTCGCTCAACGATATCTGCCTGACTATTGCCGGTTTTTTCGCTGGCATCGTCGTTGTCCTGAAAATATGGTATTAGTAGCCATAAGGAGCTGTTAAAGGAGACCATCAAGCATGCAGCAGATCATTCAGATCCATCCCTCAGATACAGTCGCGGTTGTCTTGCGTGACACGACAGTCGGAACGAACCTCGGAGACGGCCTGATGGTCCTGGAGGATATCCCCCAGGCGCATAAAGTGGCCATCTGCGATCTGACTGAGGGAGCGCCGGTGATCCGGTATGGCGCAGTCCTCGGCTTCGCCCGCGCAGCTATCCGGCGCGGCTCCTGGGTGCACGCAGACAAGATCAGACCGGCCGAGCAACCGGATCTGAATTCATTGTTAGCAGTCAAGCCTGCTGCTCCGGCTGTGTTGCCCGAACCGAAGACAAAAACGTTCCTCGGCTATCGGAATGATGGTGGTTATGCCGGAACACGCAATCTCTTGGGCATTGTTCCGACTGTCCAGTGTGTAGCCGGCGTTCTCGACAAAGCAGTCGAACAAATCCGCAAAGAGCTGCTGCCTCGTTTCCCGAACGTTACAGATGTTGCCGTCATCAACCATGCCTACGGCTGCGGTGTCGCCATCGATGCCCCGGAAGCCGTGATCCCGATCCGATCACTGCAAAACCTGCTGGAGCACCCCAACTTCGGCGGTGAGCCCCTGATCGTCGGCCTTGGCTGTGAAAAGCTGACCCCGCTGATACTGGCCGGTCCGGATCGCGTTAAAGAGGCGGTTATCCTGCAGGATCATGCAGGTTACCAGGCCATGATCGCTGCAATACTAACGCAGGCAGAAGTCAAACTCAGGAGGCTCGACCGGCGCAGACGGGAAGAACTGCCCCTCAGCGATTTGTTGATCGGCATGCAGTGTGGCGGCAGTGATGCCTTCTCCGGGATGACGGCCAATCCGGCGGCTGGTTATGCCGCTGATCTGCTGGTTGCGGCGGGAGCCACCGTGCTGTTTTCTGAAGTGACTGAGGTCCGGGACGCTGTGCATCTTTTAGCAGAGCGGGCTGCTGACTGGACTGTTCTGGAGAAGCTGATCGCCGAAATGGAGTGGTATGACCGGTATCTGGAAGCAGGCGGCGTCGATCGCAGCGCCAATACATCGCCCGGCAACAAGCAGGGCGGCTTGTCGAACATCATCGAAAAGGCCATGGGTTCGGTCGCCAAATCGGGCCGTACACCGATTGTCGAAGTCCTGTCGCCGGGCGAACGGCCCGGCAAAAAGGGTTTGATCTTCGCGGCTACACCGGCCAGTGACCTGGTGTGTGGGTCCGAGCAATTATCCTCAGGCATCACCTTGCAGGTTTTCATGACCGGTCGAGGCACACCCTATGGACTGCCGGCCGCACCTGTGATCAAAGTCAGTTCACGCACTGATCTGAAAAAGCAATGGCCGGACTTGATCGATTTTGACGCCGGCGTCATCGCGACCGGCGAACAGACAATAGCTGAAGCCGGACAGCAGCTCTTTGACGAAATTCTCGCCATTGCCAGCGGTCGCAAGACCTGGTCGGAAACATGGGGAATCTCTAACGATTTCTGCATTTTCAACCCGGCGCCGATAACCTAGGCATGATTAAGCCTAACGACTTCTGTGTTTCGGCTCAAAATGATAAATCTGCTTCAGCCTTTCCAAAATCTCGAAAACAACTGGACAGATGCGGGCATGCTCAATCGTGCTGATTAAGCTGAACAACCTTCCTGAACAGGTTGTATAAGGAAAGGCACTGCAACTTGCAGGTTTACACGCCTCAAGCTCACACGATCCATCCTCACAGAGAAAACAGCATGGCGTCATCTGAATCATATCAGCTGATAATCATGTCGTATGTTAATTAGGATTTTCGGAAGTTAATTTTACGAATATATAGAATATTTCGTGGTTATCACCCAATAAGAACGAGCCGGGCATCTTGTCTGACCAGAGAAAATCAGCTATAATAATAACCATTATATCAGCTAATTCACTGTTATGGAGGCATCAACATGTTTGTCAATGCGACCGATGTTAAAAACAATTTTGGATTCTATTTGACCGTTCTGGAAAAGGAAGATGTCATCATTTTGCGCAACGGCAAGCCGGTAGCACGGTTGATACCCCAAACCAGCTGGAATGATGATCAGCACTTGGGTGAAGGAATTGCTGAATATGGCATTTCTGGAGAAGACGAAGATGTGCCGGACGAGTATGACGGTTGTTCGATGACCTATAGCAAATTCGTAAAGATGTATGAAAAGACCGACAAACGCTACGAATACATCGATGGTAAAGTCTGGCTGATGGGTGCACCTACAGAAGAGCATCAACGTGTTATCGGAAATCTCTATTTTAATATAAGGAATTGCTTAAAAGGAAAATCATGCCGTGTTTATCTTGCACCGCTGGATGTCTATCTTGGCAGTCGTTCAACTGATCGCAATATTGTCCAGCCAGACCTGTTAGTCGTCTGCAATATGAACAATTTCAATGAAAAAGGCCGGCACATCGGAGCGCCAGGCGTAGCGATCGAGGTGCTTTCTCCATCCAACAGAAGGCACGACCTGATCAGAAAAATGGATCTATACCTGCGGTCAGGTGTTGAAGAGTACTGGACGATTGATACGGCGAATCGGCTGATTAACGTCTATCGTTTCAGAGATGGCCAGATCGTCAGTCAGACTGCTTTTGACGCAGACGTCGATGTTTGCTCGGACTATCTGCAGGATCTGACTTTTCCAGCCCGGCAGGTTTTTGAATAATTGAGGCACGCTATTTCTTAGCATGCTTATGGTCAATCCATCGGGTGTTTCATAGAGCAAGATAATATTCCAGTCCAAACTATCTGGGATTATTTTCTTTTTGAACTTCTGGAAAATCTCCAAACAGGATTCGTGTATAATCCCTTCGGCCATACAAAACCCGCGACACATAAATAATTTCAGATTCATATCTGTAAAATATCAGATAATGACCACAGACAAGAAAACGATAGTCAGTTTGAATATCTACTGCAGAAGATAGTGGTGTACCCATTCCTGGATGATCCGACAGCCTGCGTATTTTTTTTGTGATACTTGAAACCAGATTAATAGCTGCTTGTGGGTTGCACAGCTCCTGAGAAATGTAACTTATGATTTCTGCTAAATCATTTCTTGCTTCGGGAGAAATCATCAGCTGATACATTCTATATCCCCAATTCTGCTTCTATTTCATCGATCGTCATCCACCCTTTTTCTTTCCCGGTCTGCTCCCCCTGTGCAAGCTTTGACATTAGCTTCAGTGAAGCTTTCAATTTTTCATACTCATTAATATCGACAATAGCAAATTTACCTCTGCCGTTTTTGGTAAGGTAAACAGGTTCGTCTTTGGTAATGTCACGAAGAACTTCATTGTAATTTCTCAAATCTGAGATTGGTTTGATGTTTGGCATTGATAACAACTCCTCTCATTGCTGCTATTATTGTATGCTTATTATTCGTAAAATACAACAGCATGTGTTAAAATTGAATCGATAGGATTAAAATAATTTTAATCATAGAACGGTTCAAACGGCGGTGTGATCGTGACGATTTCGTAGACCGGATCGCGGTCATAATAGTAGGCGACCGGCCGCCCGGGCATGGACCCGGATACGCCTTGTTCCGCGGCTAACACCTCGATGTCCGGCAGATCGTACTTGACGGTCAGTTTAAACTGACAGGTTCCAGTCTTGCCCCAGTAGTAATCTTTCCAGATTGGCAGGTCGGTATGATCGGGCTTGAGAAAGACGCGGATGAAAGTCGAGCCATGGGGCCTCATGGGTGGGATTGGCAGGGACACATATTTGTACAGTTTGAAGTGCGGCGCATTGGTGGGGTAGTAGGTGAAGGTCAGGGTGCCGGGAGGGCTGATTTCGCTGTTATGGTTGAATACCTTGACATCGACATAGGCCGGCTGGTACATGGCCTGAACAGCGGGCTTAAGATAATCGACATTAAGCGGGTTGGCGGTGTTCATCCTGGCCAGGCGAGACAGCTGATCCTTCATCTCATTGGTGATGGCGTGGCGGATCTCTGGCGGTAGTTCCTCAGGCGTTACACCGGCGGTGCTGGCTGCCTCATTCAGAGCCACCTGGACACAATAATCGAGCCCCTGTTCGGCCAGCGTTTCGAAATTTGGCAGACTGGGCGGCAGACCGACAGACGCCATGCCATAGTTGATCAAACCCACAACTGCCGAGCGGATGTAGGCCTGTGCGCCGGAACCAAGAAAAGCAAACTGATTGGCAATGGTATCGGCGACGGTGTATTTCAGATTGTTATATGTGTTCTGTATACTGGCGTAAATCTGGGTCAGAAGATCAAAAAACTCGCCCCAGAAAGCGTCCCAGTCACTCTGGTGAATCGTCAGGTGAAACCAGGCGCCCGGCGGCAGCATCCGGTCGAGCGTGGCCTGGTATTGAGCACGTGTCGTTTGTGGGTAAAAATACATGTGGACATTGTACGGATAGAGAAAATCACCGGTTTGATGGTTCTTGATATAGAAGCAGAGTTCTTCAGCCTGGATGCGACGCGTGACTTCAAAGTATTCTTTATCGTCCTTCAACGGCCACTTAACCGGGCTGTAACGCAGAAATTCCGTGTTCGGCACATTGGATTTGACTTCGAGCTCTTCAGGCGGCATATCGGCCGGGTCGTATTGGCTGGCCATGTAAAGCACTAAGTCGCCTGTATAAACAATTTTATGTGTTTTTGTTGCTACCGGAATGACCGTGCCTGTTTCCACACCGGGAACAGAGCAGACAGCGCGTATGTAATAGACAGAAGTACCGTCACTTCTGAACATGGGAAGGGTGGCAAAATCGGCAAAGCTGACATTGAAATATTGCCGTATATAAGTGTGAGTCTTTATCTCGCGATAGATGAGACCGGCGGGCTCTTGCCAGTCAGTCTGGCTTGCTGTCTTGAACGGCACAGTCGCGATCTGCAGATCGATGGTTGTCGCTTTTTCAGGAATCTCCCCAAGCTCGAACTTCCAGTCGGTATCAAAACCGGTGTAGATGAAAAGGCCATCTTCCGATATCGGTTCGAATGGATCATAGGTCGCATCAAAGCCAGGTGTGGTTCTGGCGGACAGGACGGGTCTGCCAAATTCAGAGATTGGCCAGTCGGATTGGGCGGCCAGCATATCGACATGAGGCGCTCCGTAGCTGATCTGGAAGTCGGATCCTGTGATGCCGATCACCTTGTTGTTCTTATCAAACAGGATAGCCCGAATATAAATTACACGCTGAGACTGCTGTGAGATAACGACCTTGGATATGATCTCATAGGACTCACCCTGGTTGTCAGGAACTTGCGCGAGGATCGGATCATCGCTTCTGTGCTCGAGATGGGTCACGATCGATGCGAAATCGAGCTTGAATTCTGTGGCTGCACCGCTCAGCTGCCCCTGGGCCAGCAAGCCCGGCGTTTCATCGAGAACAATATTGGGGTCACAGGGGAATTCGCTGCGCGCAATCTGCCAGACAATATGATCGACTGAGTCAAGCGTGTGCTCGATCCTGAACCAGCGTGTTGCATCACCCTGATTGGAGATGAAAAGGCCGTCATCCGGACTGTAGGCAGGCGGCTGTTGCTCAATGGGCTGCAAAGGTGTCGGAGAGGGTGCGATTGTCGGGGAGGGAGAAGGGGATGGCGCTGGCGTCGCAGTCGGCTTGGGTGTTACAGTAGGTTTGGGTGTCGCTGTCGGCGGCGGGACGATCCTGAACACCGGGGACAGGTTATAACCGACGAACTCATTGCCGAACCAGACATTGATGCGGAACTGGCATTGATCGGAAAGCGTATTGGGCACAGTCAGTTTATAAACATTGTTGTTCGGAATCCCTTTGGCGATCACCTGGCTGAACGGCCCGCTGCCGGTACTGAGCAGAATGTCAACAGTAAATTCCCGGTTGATGCTGATGGACCAGGTCAATGTGAACGAAGATCCGGCGGTCAGGGTCGCGCCGGCCGGGGGATTGTGAACGGTAATAAGCGATGAGGGTGTGGGTGTCGGCAGCGGGATGATGATCACGGGCGGTTGTGTCGCAATCGGCGGGTTGATGAACATTGACTGCGACATTACTCCTGCAGCGACGACAGGCTGTGTCCGGACTGCCTGATCGGAAATGGAATCTGGATGTTGGTCTGTGTTGATAGCTGCAAGATTTGGCTGGGCTTGATCCGAGACCGGTTTACCCGGACCGTTTGCCATGTAAAGTTTGGCCAGGAGAGAGCAATCAGCCGGCTGCAGCTACTCTTGGGCATAATCGGATGGACCGAAATTGTCGATCTCCGCGATTTCTGCCTGATCAATGTCAGCCAGATCGGTGCTGAGTGTTGTCTGCCCGGAATGGGTGCTCGTACTTGTTGTCCCGTCTGTTGTCTGTCCTGATGTCGGCTGGCTCAGATCCGGATCCGCATCCCTGGTGCAGCGGATCACAGCAAACAGGCCGATCAGGAGACTCAAGACGAGGAGAAAGACTAAAAGAAAAATTCGATAGCGTCTGGGTTTTGCTTGAGCCACCAAATAGATCACCGCACTTTCTGCAAAGGGTTTGTCTGGTTGCCGCATATCGGTCTGCCTGTCTTAAGTTTATCATGATAATAATTGCGTGTCAGTATTTTAGATCTGAGAAAAAGATACGGTAATAATCTTATTGCATTAAGTGTGAATCATTGATACAGGCCATAAACAACTGTATACTGGCAACAGCATAACACAATTGTCTGATAAGAATGGCAGTCAGGACGCCTGGAGGTCAATATATGGATTGGTGCATTATCGCAACCTGGTATTTCTCACTCGAAGGCATCAGATGGGCAAAAGAACACCTGAGCACAAGCAATGGCTGTGCCCTGGATGCCGTTACCGGAGTCGCCAGCATGGTTGAAGATGATCCCGAGGTCGATTCGGTGGGTTTAGGCGGCCTGCCAAACCGCAATGGCGATGTGGAGCTGGATGCAGCGATCATGGATGGGCGGGATTTATCCATCGGAGCCGTCGCCTCGCTGACCGGATTTCGCAATCCGGTCATGATCGCCCGGCATGTTTTACAACAGGCGCCCCATCATTTCCTGGTCGGTCAAGGTGCTGAGGCTTATGCAGACGCACTGGGTATGGAACGAGCCTGTCTGCTGACAGAAAAAAGCCGCCAGGCCTGGGAACAGAAGAGAGCGGAGCTGGCTGAGGATGAACCAGAACCGGAGGGTCACGATACCGTCGGGATCGTTGCGCTGGATCTGGCCGGAGATATGGCTGCAGCGACATCAACCAGCGGCATCAGCTTCAAGCTGCATGGCCGTGTGGGCGATTCACCCCTGGTCGGATCAGGTTATTACGTCGACAACGATGTTGGCGGAGCGGCTGCGACCGGCCTGGGGGAGGATATCATGAAGGGTTGCACCTGTTACAGCGCTGTCGAATTGATGCGGCAAGGTCGCTCACCACAGGAGGCAGCAGAAGAAGCCATTCAGAAAACGCACAACCGGTTGCTCAGAACGCGCAGCAAAGTCGGGAACATGGCTATTGTCTGCATGGACAGGCAGGGCCGCTATGGTGCTGCGGCTAATCATGACGACTTCACTTTCGTTGTGGCGACACCGGAGATAGAACCTGTTGTCAGGCAGGCTGTCAGAACAGTCTAACTACGAACATTTGGTATTATGCCATTAATCGGACAAGTACCGGGAGTCACATGGGCAGAGCCCGAAAGAACAGGAGATAACATTGAACGATATGAATAATTCTGTTCGCATCGTGTCAATCCGCGAACATCCGGAGTATCTGGAGGCCGGTATCGATTATTTTACAGCCAAGTGGCAGATCGACCGGCGCATCTATGCCGACTGCATCAGCCATAGTTTGACGACATCTCAACCACTGCCGCGCTGGTACCTGATGATGCAACATGACCAGATCATCGGTTGCTATGGCCTGATCACCAATGATTTCATCAGCAGGCAGGATCTGTATCCCTGGCTTTGTGCGCTCTATGTCGAAAAAGAATTCAGAGGCAGGCAACTGGGCTCCAGTCTGCTTGCTCATGGCAGAATTGAGGCTGCCAGGCTCGGGTTTGCCAAATTGTACCTGGCTACCGACCACGTCGGTTATTATGAAAAATATGGCTGGTGTTTCATTGGGACCGGATACCACCCATGGGGCGAATCATCCCGGATCTATGAACAGCCGACAATCATCGATAACTATCCTGCAGCTGGACCGTTCGTCTGCACTGACTGAATTTTCTTCGGACTCCCGGAAAAACCATTTCTATGTTACCATGATATAAATTGCAACAGGGAGGACCCATGAACGCTCGAGAACGACTGCTGAGAAGTTTCAGGCATGAATCGGTCGATCGCGTGCCGATCTCGACTTATGAGCTTGTCGGCTGGAATCCGGATGCCTGGGAAAATCGCGAACAATCCTATCAGAACCTGATGGATGAAATACGAGCGCGTACAGACTGTCTTTTCATGACCGGACCGGATTGGATAGAGTCCGACAAACCGTTTCGCAGCGTCACAACCTGGCAGCAAGGTGTCAGCCGGTATACCCGGACTATCTTGCAGGCCGGAAAAGAAACGCTTGAACAGCTGCAGAGGGAAGATGATTCGATACACACTGTCTGGACCTTGGAGCATTTCCTGAAGGAAGCGGAGGACATCCCGGCTTACCTGAATTTGCCTTATGAACCACCCCGGGTCTCGTTCCGCAATTTCGACATTCAAGCCCGGCAGCTCGGCGAGCGTGGCCTGATGATGATATCCGTGCCTGATCCGATTTGCGAAGCAGCCGAATTGTTCAGTATGGAAGATTTTCTGATTCTGGCCAGAACCGAAACAGGACAGATCAAGTATTTTCTGGATGCGCTCTTCGAACGACAGCAAGAAAAACTCAGGCAGATTCTGGCTCATGATGTCCGGGATGTTGTGATCCGGATCTGCGGACCGGAATATGCCACTCCACCTTACCTGCCGCCTGAGCTCTTTCGTCAACTGGTTACGGTCTATCTTATACCGATCTGCCGCCAGATCCGTGATGCCGGCGCCATACCGCGTATCCATTGCCATGGCAGGATCG
>JAWSUP010000099.1:0-11752 GCA_033549405.1 Bacillota bacterium
CAAAACCAGCCAGACGAACAGGATCCTGGGGTGGCAGACCAGGGTGCTCCACGCTGAAGCGATCGCCAGAACCGTCGGTAAACCTGCTTCATATGAGCTGTTGATTAAAAATATGGCCGGTGAAATCAGCAAGACCAGTAAGACGAGAATGGTCTGATGCATGCCAAGCCCTTTCAGGCTGCCCAGCCAAAGTGCAATCAGCAGAACGCCTGTCTGAGCGATCAGGTTGACCGCGATGAAGAAAACCAGACCGGACCAGATTGGCAGATTGCCGCAGGCTGCAGGAAACCAGGGCAAATTGGTGAGACGGTCTGCTAACATGGATGGAAATCCGCTCACGCGGAATTGACGTAAGATGACAATCAGCATGCAACACAGTGAGAAAACAGAAACAAGGCCTATGGCGCCGCCCAGGCGGCTCAGAACCAGTCGCCTGCGACCATCCGGCAGACTGTGGAGCAGCGCTGCTGCTGAACCTTGCTGATCCGCTGAAAACAGACCGGCTGTAAACAGCAGAAACGCAGCCATAACGATCAGACCGGTCTCCCTTTGCCATCTAGCAGCCTTTAAATCCCACAGAACGCGATAAGGTATGGGATTGACCAGGCGAATGGTTTGATGGTCCAGCGCCTGCTGCCTGCTGATGGTATCCTGAACCTGTTTGAGTCCATCCAGCCGGCTTTGCAGCAGATGACGCTCGTACTGCAGCCTGGTGCTGTCAGAACCAGATTCCCCGGCCTGGAGACTGCGCATCTGGCTTTCCAGAGCGCCGGCTTCCTGTTCGATCTCAGCCATTTCAGCCTCACCGATCGTACCGGCCCAACGCTCAAAGTACAAGCTGGCAGCCTGGTCAGATAAGCTTGACGCAAGATTGGCCGGCTGATAGAAAACACCAAAGAACAGGAGAGCGAGCGGGATAAGCAGCCAGCCAAAGGATCGGAACAGCTGCTGGTGCACAGCCCAGAGCCACAGCGGCCTGAAGCTGCGCCAGCCATGGTTTTGCTGAGACCTGATACGGCCTCGACCATGCTTCCATGCCTTCATCACTAGCTGGTATGGAGATTGACAGGCAAGCATGAACACAACAACCGCCAGCAAAACAAGACCGATCAGCAGGAATGCCAGCAGCGAAAAGACCTCCAGCGTCAATATCTTTGAAAAAACCTGCAGGTTCACATAGTTGCTGAGCAAAGGCAAAGGATGGACAAGGTTAACCAGATTGATTCCTCGGAGCCAGAGCCACTTGCTGTTGTCTTCAATGGTGTAATACAGATGTGCTTCGACAGCGAAAAGGATCGTGAAACCGATGACAGCCAGTTGGATTTTAGCGACGAGTAACAGCAGCATCAACAACAATCCCAACAGGAATATGAGTGCCGTCCGGACCAGCGCATAGGTCAGGGCAAACTGCCCGATGCTTACCGGCTCTGTGATTTCATTGAACCCGATAATGGCCTGGACCGGCTGCGCCCAGTCGGCAAAGGTGTGATACAGCAAATTGCATGTCAGCCAGCGAAAACCATCGATCGCCAATACCCCGAGCATGGCGGCGCCGGCGAGGATCGCTGTCCGCCGCAGGGCCAGCGGCAGTCGCCCGTCGGGAAGCGCATGGATCATTGGCCAAAGACCTGTCATGCGCTCCTGCAGCAAAATGAAAACGACAAACAGCATCCAGATGCTAAGACAAAAATCAGCAGCCAGATTGCTGTAGAACAGCACAAACGCCTTGCTTTTAACTGGTTTCAGCTGCAGATCCTGAAAAGAGGCAAAGTCACGCAGCGTCTTTTCAATATTCCGGTAAGAAAAGGAATCCGGGTCGCTGAAAACGCTGGCCTTTCTGGCTTCCTCGGCTTTTTCCAGCATTTGTCCGTACTGGCTCTCGACCTTGACCCGGTATTCGCTATCAATCGCGGTCGAGTCATTCTGATTGTCTGCCAGGTATCCGCTCAATGTCAGGACCAATCCTGGCACAGACAGAAGAAGGAGGGCCAGCCAAAACCTGCCTCTTGTCAGAACGCGTTTAATCTCGGACATCTTGCGGATCCCTGGAGATTGCCTTCAGGTAAGCCTCTTCAAGCGTGCCGGCGCCATGGCGCAGCAGCAGATCGGCAGTTGGTCCGGCTTCGACGAGCGACCCTGACCGCAGGAAGAGAACCTGATCGGCGCCCGCTTCAAGGTCGCTGACGATATGGGTTGACCAGATCACAATGCACTGCCTGCTGATTTCCCGGATATGCTGCCGGACGCGGACGCGTTCATATGGATCAAGACCGGCTGTCGGCTCATCAAGGAGTAAAATCTGCGGCAGACCCAAAAGAGCCTGGGCGAGCATCATGCGCTGGCGCATACCGCCCGAACAGGCGGACAGCCGGGTAAAGGCCTGATCGGCACAATCAACGGCCTGTAAAGCCTGCTCGATTTGCGGGCGGATTGCCTGGCGGTCGATCCGTTTCAATACTGCGATGTAACGTAAAAAGTCAAAGCCAGTCATATCCAGGTAAAGACCCTGCTCTTGCGGCATATAGCCAAGCTTTTCCCGAAATGAACGGCCGAGGTCGACAATATCTTGCCCTTGAAAAAGAATCCGGCCGCTTTGTCTGCGAATATTGTCGCTGATCAGCCGCATCAGGGTTGTCTTGCCAGCGCCGTTCGGTCCGAGCACACCATAAAATCCCGCATGAAACTGCCAGGAAAAGTCGCTCAGCGCTCGCGTTTTTCCATAGGTGTGTGTCAGATGTTGAATTTCAAGCGGCATCAACCAGCCTCCATCCTGAACCATGCCAGTTCGGCTGTCCCTATGTCGGATTTGTTAAAATACCAGTCAGGCAGTCCGGAATGACTCTGTGACGATACCCAGAATACGCGGTCTGACGCGTCTGTATGAAGCCCGGCAGAATAACCTTGCTGATCGAGATCAACTGGAATGCTCTGAACCAGTTTCCCTGTCATATCAAAGATATGCAGGTTGCGCTTAAATGAACCTTGCAAGGGCATCAGGGCGTTTGTCAGGAAGATGTGGTCGCCATCCGTGTACCAGATGCCATCCTGCCCATCCACGATGTCACCAGGATTGCAGAGCAACTGTCTTTCTCCGGTTTCCAGGTTGATGATGGATATGCCCAGCAGGTAACGGCCCTGGATCAGTGACTTTTCACCATAGTATTTTCCGGTTATCGGATGCTCATCCATCGCCGGAACGAACTGATCCATGGTGGCGACCGACTTGCCTTCGGAGATTGACCAGGCATAAGATTCATCTCCAATGAAATAATAGATAAAGTCTCCTGCAGCCGAACGAAATCTGACCAGATCGTCACCGGTCTGATCTGCGACAATGACAGGTTCCTTCCCCGGCTGGCTCAGCGATATCAACAGTAGCCTGGATCGTGAAGTCTTTTGATCCAAATCCTCGCTATTATTCAACACAATCAAATAACCTTGGTGAAAATAATAAGAAAGCATGCCGCCTGACGCCTTTGTACCAAGCACAGTATCGCTGAGCCGGTAAATGCTTTCATGATCTGTGCCATCCAGATTCATGCGGATGATCGAATGACCGTAATCGGCAGCCGTTTCCTGCAAGGATCCAAGTGTATAGATTTTATTGTCAAAGAGGTACAACTTGCGGCCATTAAAAAAACCATTGCACTGACTGCCGGAGTGGGTGCAATCCGGCCGGTTGCATAAAACAATCCATTGATCGGAGTTTCGATCACAGAAGTAAACCGTCGCGCCAGCCAGAAAATAGTAGCCCAAGTCTGTTTCTCCTGACAATTGCATGCTTGAGCCCTGCTGATAATCAATTGGTGATACCTTTTGACTACTCGCAGGTTCTGGTGTGCATGCTGATAGCAAAAACACAAAAATCAGGCAAGATGAAACAATAAATTTTCTGATGATGCGTTGTATTTTCATATTTGCATGTCTGCCTGTCTGTACAGTGTAATCAAACCCTTCTATGATTTTAACATAACAGAGCCCGGATTGTTCCTGATTGCCAGTGCTTCCGACAACAGACAATCAAGCTGCGATGGATATTTCAGCCAAATTCAGCTATTAAGAAACACTTAATGGCTGTTACTGTTGGAAAACGGTACTTAACACAGTTAAGTTAGAAAAAGTGTCTTTTAATGACACAATAGTTGACTTATTGATGTATTCGTGTTAAAATACGACACAGAAGAAGCGCAGACTCTTTGACGGAGGTTCGCATGCAGAGAAATATTGAAGCGGATCTGATCAGCTGGAAAACAAGCAGACGCAGAAAACCCTTGCTTGTCAGCGGCGCACGGCAGACTGGCAAAACTTACAGCCTGCGTTCATTCGGAAAAGCTCATTTCAAAAATGTTGTTTATGTGAATTTCGAAACTGACCAAAGAATTTGCCAGGTCTTTGATGAGAACATATCGCCGGAATTCTTGTTGCACCATCTGGAAATATACTTCAATCAAAAAATTATGCCAGCTGAAACGCTGATCATATTCGATGAAATCCAGGCTTGCGAAAGAGCGCTGACATCGCTGAAATACTTCAATGAAAATGCGCCGGAGTATCCTGTCGCTGCAGCCGGCAGTTTACTGGGTGTTGCCCTGAAAAGGGAAAAATTCAGTTTTCCGGTCGGACAGGTCGATCAGCTCAACTTTTATCCCCTGCGTCTTGACGAATTTTTTACAGCGCTGGGTGAAAGCCGTCTGCTCCAGGAAATACACAGCTGTTATCAGGAAAGAAGACCTATGGATCAGCTGCTGCATGAAAAGGCGATGCAGATTTACCGCACATATCTGGTTGTCGGCGGCATGCCCGAAGCCGTTATGATCTATGCTGAAGATCGGCATGTCACCGATGCGACTGAAATCAACCATGCAATTCTGGATGCCTACGTGGCGGATATGGCCAAATATGCAACACCTGCTGAAACAACACGGATTATGGCGTGTTTTGACAGCATGCCGGCGCAGCTTGCCAAAGAAAACCATAAATTCCAGTACAAAGTCGTGGCAAAAGGCGGTCGGGCATCACTTTTTGGCGAAGCAATCGACTGGCTTCTGGCGGCCGGGATTGTCACGAAATGCGAAAATGTCGAACAGGCCAGTCACCCTCTTGAAGTTTTCAAGGACCTGTCGGCGTTTAAGCTCTATTTGTGTGATGCTGGACTGCTGCGTACGAAAGCAGGCATGACCGCCTATGATATCATTGCCGGGCAAGATAATCTCTTTATCGGTGCCCTGACTGAAAACTATGTGGCAAACATGCTGACACAAAACGGGTATCCTTTGTATTACTGGACATCCGCCGGTAAAGCCGAGATCGACTTTCTGATAGAACAGGACGGCAAGGTGGTCCCTGTCGAAGTCAAATCCAGAGAACATGTCAAATCACGCAGCCTGTCCATGTTCTGCGAGCGCTATTGTCCGGAAAAAAGCATCCGGCTGTCAGGCCGGAATTTCGGCTGGGAAAACGGCATCTGGTCGGTCCCGCTCTATGCGGCCTGGCTGATCTGAACCCGCAGCTTAAGCTTTTTTCCTTGTCGCCGCAGCCATGGGCAGACCGGTGTCATAGTCGAGCTGGCGCGGCTCGTAGTCCTCGTCTTCGCGCTGGCGGGTCATATTGGTGTAGGTCCAGGTCGGCTCGGTTGCGTCGCTGCGCCAGGGGCGACGCTCCCAGTAGTAACCGCGGAAGGGATCGCGCGTGCGGTTCATCCAGTCGAGGATGGCGTCGTGCAGGCGATTGCGGATACCCGCCAGTTCCTGCACGACGATCTGGTTGACCAGTTCGTCCGGATCCGTCTCGAGGTCATAGAGCTCATCGCTGGCCAGCAGGTTGATGACCAGCTTATAACGGCCGTCATAAGCTGCACGTAACGGTTGGAAACCGCCGAACCCGTCGTGGTCGACCTCGTAGCGGCCAAATTCGATAAAGACCTGCGGGTTGACCTGAGTTGTCTGCCCGGTCAGCTGGGGCAGGAGACTGGTTCCTGAGAAAACCCGGGGAACCGGCAAGCCCATCAGTTCAAATAGGGTCGGCGGTAAGTCGATGTGTGAAACGGGCGCCTCCTCGACTGATCCGGGAGTCAGGCCCGGGCCGTTCATGATCAGGGGGATGTGGGTAATTTCCTCGTAGGCGGCCGGCCCTTTGCCTGACAGGCGATGGCTGTGCAGGAAATCGCCGTGATCCGAGGTGTAGATGATGAGCGCATCGGGGACCTGCTGCCGTACTGCGGCGGTGACCCGACCAATCTCCTGGTCGACAAACGAGTTGCAGCCGAAGAAAGCCGGGTCCCTGATCTGTAAACCGGACTGGTCCTGCTGCAGGCGATCGCCGGCCCAGACACGCTGGTGCTCCGGCTTGTCCTGCAGCGAGTCATCGACATTGGGCGACCTGGGGAACGCATAATCCGCGTACATCGTGGCAAAAGGCGGCGGACTGATCGACGGCCCGTGCGGTTCATCGTAGGAGACGACCAGGAAGAAATCGTCCTGGCTGTTCTTGTCCAGAAACTGGATGGCTTTATCGCTGCACTGGTGCGCATAGGTGAATTCAGCCGGGAAATCGTGTGTCTTCATGTTGGCAGCCTGGCGGGACAACTGACGCTCTTCCGGCGTCATCCGGTCGAGGTAGTTGCGCATGTCAAACCAGTAGTCCGGATCCCAGCCTTTGGGGCAGCGTCCCAAGCCGAAATAGTCGCCGCCATCCAGATGCCACTTGCCGACATAGGCTGTATGGATGCCATGCCGCTGCAGCCGCTGCCCGATGTTGGGGACGTTATCAGCCAGGCCGGAGGAGTTGCTCCATCCGTTGCATTCATGAGGAAAGAGACCGGTGAACAGCGCGGCCCGCGCCGCCTGGCAGACCGGCTGGGTCGTGTATGCCTTACCGAAGCGCAGACCGCCGGCAGCGAGGCTGTCCAGCTGCGGTGTCTTAAGGCCGGTCTGGCGATAGCAGGCCAGCATGTCATGCCGCTGGGTGTCGGTCATGATCAGGACGATCTGGCGGTTCTGTAATGCCATGGTGCATTCCTCCCTTAAACGTTGCAGTCCCTGCGTGACAGCAGCTCTGGCGCGACAGTATCACCGATTTTCAGCCAGTCGGGTACGATGACGGAGCGCCGGGGCAGCGGTAGCGCCGTCTGGCTGGCGGGGCGCTGGTCGCTGATCTTCAGGTGTGTCAGGCAGCCATCGACAACCGCGACATCGACCAGACAACCGCCGACACAGGGCAGGCGGAAAGAGAATGTGCGCCAGTGTTCCGGAACAGCCGGAGCGATGCTGATGGTTTTACCATCGGCCTGGATGAGCATTTCGTTGACGCCCTGCAAGTAGGTTCCGGCTGCTGTGGAAAACCAGGGCTTGATCGAGACAGCCGGTTCATTGATCTCATAGATCTCAGAAAAACAACCGGCCGTATCCGCGCCCTGCCTGGTTGCCGCATACGCCCTCTCGCCATCGGACAAGCGGGCGAAGACGATCGCTTTCCAGGCGGCATACCAGGTGCAGACCGATTTGCCGACCGGATACATGTTGCCAAAAGCAGATTCATCCTGGCAGAAGTCCAGGACAGCCCGGCGCTGCCGGCTGTCATCCGGTGAGATGACACCATAAGGGAAGAGGCCGCTGAGGACAGCCACGCTCTTCTGGTCGCAGCCGGGAAAGGGTATGTACTGCGTCCCGTCATAGGGCAGATGTTCCATGAGTGCGGCAGCCGCATCCTGCCATTGATGCGCCTGCTCCGGGTCGATGCCCAGCAGGCCTGCCGCCTGTCCTGCCGCCTTCAATGTGGCGATGGCGCTGCAGGTTGTCATATAGGCATTTTCCACAGCTGAACCCAGGCGTTCGAGGTCGGTGCATCGTCCGATGATTGTCCTTCCATCGGCCACGGTATAAACCGATTGGTACAAGTAAAACTCCGCGCAGGCCTTGATGACCGGATAGCCTTTGCTGCGCAGAAAGTCCAGGTCGTTACTGAACTGGTAATAATGCCAGGAACTCAGTGCGATGTGGGCCATGTGGAAGATATGGTCAAGCCAGAAGCCGGAGGGTGACGCTTCTTCGCCGGTCTCAACCGTTTCCCAGGGATAACGCGCCCCGCCTTTAAAGAGCGTCTTGCCATAACGCGATGCCCGAATGTAAGCCCGTTCCAGTCCCTGGAAGCGGAATTCAGGTACCCGCCTGGCCAGATTCAGGTGATTGCTGGTCAGGAGGCCCATGAATCCGAAATGTTCGTCGAAGCCGAAATACCGGCCGTGCCAGTGGGTGTTGGCGATGGCGACCGGGATAGACCAGGGCGTGGCGATGCAACGCAGATGATACTGCGCCGTCTGGTAGACCGATTCGATATCCTTTTCCGGCAGATCGATCGATGATTCCGCCCAGTACGCATGCCAGGAATCTGCATGGGTTTTTTGAAGCCCGGCGAGGCCATCCTTCCGGATCATTTGGCGAATCCTTTCAGCCTCATGCCGGTAGTCGGAAACCATCAGATTGTCGACCATAATGATAAAGCATGAAACAGCCGGATTCACTTGCGCAAATTGAAGTGAAAAACAATTATTTTCGATGACTGGCTGCGCCGGCTGGTCAGACAGGATCAGGATGAGGCCTTCATAGTTGTACTGGCCGTCCACCTGGTAAGCGATTTCTATGATTCCGGACGGATCCGTCCGGCCGGACCAGGTCATGCGCCTGGGCGATGATGCATCATCTGGCCGGGAGAGCATATACTTAAATGTATAGCCCAGCTGGCTGTCCTCAGGGAACTGTTTTGACACAGCGATGACATTCATGTCGGCGTGGACAAACACCTCAGAGGCGACAGCGATATTGTGTCCATAGTTGCAGACGCTCTCGATACAGGCATCCTTGACATTCAGCGTCTGTTGCCAGCTTTGCGGCTCGTTCAACAGCTCGCCGTCATGCGTCAGCTCTTGCTCAAAATGGCCAAATGGAACCAGCTCGCGGTGCGGCGTATCGTAGCGGCGGCCGGCCCACCAGATCGTCGGGACCATCTGGCGCCACGCCTTCTGGAACTGCGCCCCCTGATAATCGACCAGGAAGGATAGTTGCCCGTTGCCGGCCAGCGGCGGATGATACTGTTCTTTTTCATCAGATCCACATGTCTTTTGCCAATTCATAGTCATTGCCTCCAAATTTTTCTATGCCCATGGTCAATCCTTCGGGAAAGCGGTAGAGCCAGTTATTTATTAACATGCCATAAAAATAGAGCGAGCTGCTTTTACAGCCCTTTACTGTTTCAACTGTTGCAGCGGCAGTGCGATCCGCACGGTCGTACCTGCTTTCGGTGTTGATTCGACAGTCAGGACCGCATCATCGCCATAGTAGATGCGCAGACGCTGCATAATGTTATTCAGGCCGAATTTACCGATCCCCGGATCGTCACGATGAACGGCTTCCCGCAAGTGGATGCGATTGAGCTCGTTCCTGTCAATACCGATGCCATTATCAGCCACCGTGATCTTGAGCGTCTGCTGTTCGATCCGGACTTTGATACAGATCTGCCCTTCGCGATCGTCCAGGTTCTGGATGCCATGGAGGATACTGTTCTCCACGATCGGCTGCAGCATGAGTTTAAGGATGTTTAAGGACAGTGTTTCTGGCTCAGCAACTGTCTCCAGCTCGATTTTTCTCTTAAAGCGCATATTCTGCAGGTCAACATACAGGCGTACATGCTCAAGTTCATCACGAATTTTTATAAATTCCTGTCCGTTGCTCAGGCTCAGGCGATAATAGCGAGACAGCTTGATCACAATATCGCTGACTTCATCCGGCTTGTTGTTTTTTGCTGTCCAGAGAATCAGATCCAATGTGTTATACAGAAAATGCGGGTTGATCTGGGCTTGCAACACTTTCAACTCACTGTCCTTAAGATTTTGACCGAGTTTGTACTGTTCGTCGAGCAGCAGGCGTATCTCGCGTATCATCAGGTTGAAATTGCTCTGCAGCTCACCGATTTCGTCAGCACTGTCCACAATGCAATTGACATCGAAATTACCAGTCTGGACGACGCGCATTTTTTTGACCAGTCCCATGATGCGCCCGGCGTTGCTGCGCGCATAAAACCAGGCGAGAAAGTAGACGATGATTCCGACCAGGATGGAGAATGTCAGCAGTTGGACCCGCAGACGGCTGGCACTGGCCAGCAGCGGCCTCACCGGCGATACGACTAGGATTCTCCAGCCGCCCCAGACCTGGTCTGAGACCCCGGACAGGCTGGTCTGGTCATGGATCACAATGCCCTCGGATGACAAGTATTGCTCATCTCCCTGTTCAAAGCCGGTCAGAGCAGTCCCGTCTTCACTGCGATAGCCACAGATGACCTGGTTGTTGGCATCAAGTATGTAGGATCGGCCTTGGCCGGAAAAGTCAACATGATGCAAGATCGCCAGCAGCTCTTGCTTGTTGCTGTCCACCGTAACAACGCCGATCACCTGGTTAAAATTTCTGGAGCTGCGAATCAGCGATATGGCTGAGATGATTTCAGCTGGATCGGACATCAAGTAGGTAAAGGTGTAAGCATGCGTGAAATATCCGCCCGAGAAAACCAAGTTGGTTTCATCAAACCATGGCGCTGTATCGAGTTGCCGCATGCCATAGGTTAAAAGGTTTCTGGAACTGTAAAGGAATCCATCCTGCACATACAGACGGATATTACGGATGTTGGCGGTAAAGACCATGCGCGTTACGATCTCATCGAGCTCATTGAGGTCGTCATACTGCTGTGAAACGGTCAGATCAGTGGGAGACTGCTCGAGAATCGCCCGGATCCTGTTCTGGCGCGACATTTGCTGGGACAAACTCATCATTTGTGCCAGTTGGGCATTTAAGTCAGTTTTTGCCTGCTGCAGATACATCTCGGATATTGTACGCGTCTGCTCCGTGATCACAGCGCTACTCTGCTGATATGAGAAAACAGACAGAATCAGCAGCGGGATCATGATGAAGACAAAATAAGACAACAGCAGCTTGTTCTGAAAAGATGTGCCCCGGTATGCATTGGATAAAAAAGAAAAGAGCGACATGTTTGCTTCCTTGCTTACAACGCTTTGTTGCGATAGGTGCTGGGATTAATCCCAAAGTATTTGGTGAATGTCTTGGTGAAATAATTCTGGTTGGCGTACCCGAGACGTATGGCTATTTCCCCAAGTTGCAGACTTGTTTCAACGACCAGTTCCTGGGCTTTTTTCATGCGTGCGTCCATAATAAAGTGATTAATCGTCCGCCCGGTCTTCTTTTTGTAGATATAGCAGAGATAAGTCGGCGTCACATAAACGTGCTCCGCGATGACTTTAATCGACAGATTGGCGTCTTCAATATGGGAGAGAATGTAGCGTTCGGCATCGTAAACGATCCTTCCCATGCTGCTGAGACGGCTGGATTCCTCCTGGTATTTTTCGATCAGTCCGACCAGATAGGTGCTGATTTCGCCGATTTCCGACGTCGTGAGGATGATGTCTGTGACGTAGTCGTTCTTGGCGCCTGCATGTTTATGCAACCGGCTGCTGATCTGCAGAGCGACCTGAATCAGGACATCTTTGATTTTTGGCACATCATCCGGGGTGCAGCTTTTCATGTGGCGGACATAGTTTTTGACAAGACTCGTTGCGGCAACCGAGTTGCCCTGGACCATGGTATTAATCAATTGCTCCTCGAAATCAGGCAACGCCACAAACGGCTGGTCGCTGACATCGGTAAAGGCGATTATCTTGCCGTAACCAATCAGAAAAGCAGCCGAAGCGGCT
>JAWSUP010000099.1:11762-12018 GCA_033549405.1 Bacillota bacterium
GGTCAGGCTCTCGGCTGGATTGCTGACACCAACAGCAACCCGATCGGTAATCGGCTCAAAAGCAGTAAGGAGGCGTTTGAGCCTTGACTTGCCATCCGGCGCGCGGCGGCCTGCCGGCTTGTTGGCGTGAATGATGTAGCCATTGCCGGCCAGCGACATGACATATGAGGCTCCCCAGATCAGGGCGGCGGCTTTGCGCAGGGCATCGTGGTAACGATGGGCCAGAAAAGTGACATCCGACATATCCTGGCTGCCC